>URWQ01000176.1 GCA_900551635.1 uncultured Collinsella sp.
GCTATTCGTCGCCGAAGCTGATGCCCAACGCCTTGGCCTCGCGCACCAGATCACTCTGGGGTTCGACAAACTTGAGCTTGCCGGCGACATCCTCGAGCGGCATGTGGCACATTTTGCCGTCGCGCAGGGCAATCATGTAGCCAAACTCGCCACGCAGGCAGCCAAGCGCGGCCTCGACGCCGCACTGGGTCGCAAAGATGCGGTCCTGAGCGTCGGGCTGGCCACCGCGCTGCGTGTGACCGGGGATGGCGACGCGGGTCTCGCGACCGGTCTTGGCTTCGATCTCCTTGGCGATGTCGTACACGATTGACGGGCTCGTGCGCTCGGCGAGCTTCTTCTTGTACTCCTTCTTGGACAGTGCCGCGTCCTCTTTGGAGATGGCGCCCTCGGCGACGGCCACGATGGTAAAGCGGCTGCCGGTCTCCATGCGATGCTCAATGGTCTTGATGACGTTATCCATGTCGTAGGGAATCTCGGGAATCAAGATGACATCTGCGCCGCCCGCGACGCCGGCATACAGCGGGATCCAGCCAACCTTGTGGCCCATGATCTCGATAACGAACACGCGCCCGTGACTCGACGCGGTGGTGTGGATGTCGTCGATGCACTTGGTAGCGACGTCGATGGCGCTCGTAAAGCCAAACGTCAACTCGGTGCCCCAGGTGTCGTTATCGATGGTCTTGGGCAGCGCGATAACGTTGAGGCCCTCTTCGCGCAGGCGGTTGGCGGTCTTGGTGGATCCGTTGCCACCCAGCATAAACAGGCAGTCGAGCTGCAGTTTATGATAGGTGTGGACCATTGCGGGCACCTTCTCGACGCCATCGGCCTCGGGAACATCCAGGCGCTTGAACGGCGTACGGCTCGTGCCCAGGATGGTGCCGCCGCGGGTGAGGATGCCGCTAAAATCGGCGGGCGTCATGACGCGGAATCTGCTGTAGATAAGGCCCTGGTAGCCGTCCTCAAAACCATAGATCTCGATAGGTTTTTCGCTATTTGTCATAAGCGTTTTGACGATGCCGCGCATAGTGGCGTTGAGCGCCTGGCAGTCGCCGCCACTGGTAAGAAGACCGATCCTAAGCATGATGAATCCTTCCGGGCAAGTTATAACATGCGCATAAGTTTACCCCCGCACACTGTTGACGCGGGGGTAAAACGTGTTAGCTCAAGCGTATGGAAATGTAAACAACGTCAGGCGAGCGTAAGGCCGACGGGTCTGGCTCCTTACAGTGCGAAGGCGTCGACGTCGCCCCAGTGGCGGCGCAGCGTAATAGCGGCGGCGGGTTCGGTATTGTCAAAGACGACCGACCATTGCGTATTGCTGGTGATGTCTTCCGGATTGGGTTCTTGCGCTGCGGCGCGCAGGGCTTCCCAGACAATCGTTTCGTCCTGGGCACCGACATGGGCGTCAAGGACATCGGCGATCGCGACGGCGCGCTCTTTGCCATGGCCCAGCTCGCCATTCTTTTGGTTGGGCAGCACTTCGTCGCCATAGCAGGCGTAGAAATTCGTAACCTGGCGTACGGGAGTCGCTTTGAAAGCGCGGTCCGGATCGCGCGGATCCCACTCTACTACGTGCGCGTCACCGGCGGCGTCGTTGATAAAGAAGTGGTAATCGCGTCCTGCCATGGCGTGCATGTCGTAGGCGGAAAGCAGGTCGACAGCTTCTTGCGTGGTGGCGGCACGGTCGAGCACCAGACGGATGGCGAGCGAGGTATTGATGACGGGACGTTGCGTGTCCTGGTCACAGGGCTTGGAATCCAGGGTGAGTACGGCAATGGACACGCCGCATTCGTTAACACCGTCGAGCTGGGCAAACGGGCCCATCAACGCCGCGGCGCGTCCGGCGACGGAGTCAAGCGGAGTGTTATCGCCCAGGTTGTTAAGGGCGGCAAGCCCGATGGAAGCATAGCCGCCGCGTGGGTGATTGCGCACCAGCAGCGCCGAGGTGTCGTCCTTAAAGTCGTAATTGCGACCGGTGCGCACGCGGCCTTCGGCATCTACGGCGAAAAAAGCGCTGCAGGCAAACTGGGGCGCCTGGACATGTGCCGGCACACCGGGCAGCACCTGCGCCACCACGGCATCGATGTAGGCCTGGTCGTCGCGCACGCCAGCGGCGATGATGCGATCGAGATCGTAGTCGTAGGCGATGTCGATTGCGTACAGGTCATAGCCATCCGCGTGGCCGGTCAAGCGTTTGAGCGACGCGGCGGACTTGATTTGCTTGCGGTAAACGATACCGGTGGCAGCGGCAAGGCCGACGGCGACTCCCGCGACACCGCAGGTGATGGCAATGTTACGTGGCTTCATGACGGCTCCTCTCGTCCTGTTAGCGCAATTGTCGCAAAAGGAGCGCGGGCATGATGGCTCAACTTGGTGAGTGGCGCGGAATTAAGCACGGAATGAAGAGTGCGGCGCTGGCGTGGCGGGGTATGCTGGAGGGGACCATCAACCCAGCGAAAGGGGAGAGCATGACGGATCAGGAAACGCCCGAGCGCGCGCATGTGACGGCCGATGATATCGAGGCCGCCAACGACCTTATCGACTTTATCGAGGCATGCCCCAGCATGTTCCATACGGCGGCGACCATTATGGCCGAGCTCGACGAGGCGGGCTTTACCTACCTGCCCGAGAATGCGGCGTGGGACATCGAGCCGGGCGGGCGTTATTACACGCAGCGCAACACCTCGAGCGTTGTTGCCTTTAAGGTGGGCGAGGACCTGGCCGCGACGTGGGGCGAGGACGGTGTTGCCGGTGACTATCATTTTCAGCTCACGGCGTCGCACAGCGATTCTCCGACGTTTAAGGTCAAGGCCGTGCCCGAACTTGACGGTGCGGGCGAGACGCTGCGTCTGAACATCGAGGCCTACGGCGGCATGATCGACTACACTTGGTTCGATCGCCCGCTGGCGCTCGCGGGCCGCGTACTGGTGCGCGAGGGCGACCGTATCGAGAGCCGCCTGCTTGCTACCGAGCGCGAGGTCGCTATCATTCCGAGCCTTGCCATCCACATGAACCGCGGCGTTAACGAGGGCTTTGCTCCCAACCGCGCCGTCGACCTGTGCCCGCTCATCAGCGCCGGTGATCTTAAGCAGGGCGACTTTGATGCTCTGATCGCCGACGAGCTGGACGTTGAGCCCGAGCAGATTCTGGGCCGCGATCTGTTTCTGGTCAATCGTCAGGATGCGCGCATTTGGGGCTGGGCTGACGAGTTTATCTCGACGCCCAAACTCGACGACCTGGCCTGCGCCTACACCTCGCTGCAGGCATTTTTGGGTGCCGAGAATGCGCATGACATCTCGGTCTTCTGCTGCTTTGATAACGAGGAGGTTGGCTCCGAGACCAAGCAGGGCGCCATGTCGACGTTCTTGGCCGACGCGCTGCGCCGCATCAACGGATCGCTGGGCTTTGACGACGAGTCGTACCATCGCGCACTTGCCGCCTCGATGCTTGTGAGCTGCGACAACGCGCATTCCGTGCATCCCAACCACGCCGAGAAGTGCGATGCCCGCAACCAGGTTGTGCTCAACGGCGGCATCGTCATCAAGGAAGCCGCCAACCAGCACTACTGCACCGATGCCTTTAGTCGCGCGGTGTTCCAGGCCATCTGCGATGACGCCGACGTGCCCACGCAGGCCTTTGCCAACAAGAGCGATATGGCCGGCGGCTCCACGCTCGGCAATCTGTCCAATATGCAGGCGAGCATGCATGCCGTGGACGTGGGCCTGCCGCAGCTTGCCATGCACTCGAGCTACGAGACCGGCGGCGTGCGCGACGTGATGTACGCTATCCGCGCCCTCACGGCCTTTTACGAGCGC
>URWQ01000177.1 GCA_900551635.1 uncultured Collinsella sp.
CATGCAGCCGATGGCTTGGGTCGGGATCGTGCCAGTCATAGAGAAAGTAATCGTGCAGCAGGGCCCCGCGCAGCAACGAGGCGCGGTCGACCGAGACACCGACGCGGCCCAGGCGCTCGGCAAAGGACAGACTTGCCCGCGCTACCGAGGTCACATGTGTATAGACCGTCACATCGCCATGCTGGATAAACTCGCGCGTCAGGTCCAGACGGCCCGCCTGGGCGAGCTGGCGGGCGGCATCGTCGACCTCGTGCGCGATTTTCTCGGCACGAACGACATCGGACATGCTGCCTCCTTCCAGCGGCTCACGGCGACAAGCCACGGCCTGTGCGCATGGAATAAAATCATCATCGAATCTACCAGTATGGCATCGGACAAAACGTTTTGCCCCACCAGTTGGCGAATTACCGCGCCGCCGTCACATATCAAACGCCAAAATGTGCGAGACTGTTTTGTGCAATTGTGCCGGCCGAGGGAGCGCCGGCGCTCGATTCGCATGGAGTAACCCACAACGATGCTGCTTACGCAAACGACAACGCCCGAGGACGTCAAGGCTCTTAATCGTGCCGAGCTCCCACAGCTCTGCGACGAGATTCGCCACGCCATCCTCGAAAGCTCCGCCGCCGTCGGCGGGCACGTTGCCCCCAACCTGGGCGTCGTTGAGCTTACGGTCGCGCTCCATCGCGTGTTTAACTCCCCTATCGACAAGATTGTCTTTGACGTTTCGCACCAGACCTACGCCCACAAGGCGCTGACTGGGCGCGCGTACACCTATATCGATCCGGAGCGTTATGGTGAGGCTTCTGGCTTTGCCAATCCCGACGAGTCCGAGCACGATCTGTTCGCCATGGGCCACACCTCCACGTCAGTGAGCCTGGGCTGCGGCCTTGCCCACGCGCGCGACCTGGCGGGTGACACGTATAACGTCATTACTGTTATTGGCGACGGCTCGCTTTCGGGTGGCCTGGCGTTTGAGGGCTTTAACAATGCCGCCGAACTCGATAGCAACCTGATCATCATCGTCAACGATAACGACCAGTCCATCGCCGAGAACCACGGTGGCCTCTATCGCAATCTGGCCGAGCTGCGCACCAGCAACGGCACCTGTGAGCGCAACGTTTTCCGCGCGATGGGACTCGACTACCGTTATTTGGACGCCGGCAACGACGTGTTGGCCCTGGTCGACACGCTGCAGGAACTGCGCAATATCGATCATCCCATCGTGCTGCACGTCTCCACCGCCAAGGGCAAGGGCTTTGAGCCGGCCCAGAGCGACCCCGAACGCTGGCACCACGTGGGTCCGTTTGACATGGCGACTGGGCGCAAGCTTTGCCCGGGCCATCCGAGCGAGCCCGCGCCGCGCACCTACGCCGACATTACGGGCGAGGCGCTCAGCGCCGCCATCGAGCGCGATCCACAGGTCGTTGGCATCACGGCCGCCACGCCCTACATTATGGGCTTTACACCCGAGCTTCGCGCTGCCGCCGGCAAACAGTTCGTCGATGTGGGCATTGCCGAGGAGCACGCCGTGACCTTTGCCACCGCGCTTGCGCGCTCGGGCGCCAAGCCAGTCTTTGGTGTGTACGGTACGTTTTTGCAGCGCGCCTACGACGAGCTGTGGCACGACCTGTGCCTCAACGACGCCCCCGCAACCATTTTGGTGTTTGGTGCGTCAATCTTTGGCACCACGTCCGAGACGCATCTTTCGTTCTTTGATATTTCCATGCTGGGCGGTCTTCCCAACATGCACTACTTGGCGCCGGCCTGCATGGAGGAATATCTGTCCATGCTGAGCTGGTCGCTCGACCACCGCGAGCATCCCGTGGCAATCCGCGTACCGGGCATCGGCCTGGTAAGCCGCCCCGACCTTGCGCCCGCCGAAGACACCGACTACAGCGCCGTTCGCTACAACGTGGTGCGTCAGGGCCGCGACGTTGCCGTGCTCGCGCTTGGCGATTTCTTTGAGCTGGGTGAGCGCGTGGCAAACCGTCTGACTGCCGAGTACGGCATCGAGGCCACGCTCGTCAACCCGCGCTTTGCAACCGAGCTCGACCGCGAGTTTCTCGACGGCCTTGCCGCCGAGCATCGCGTTGTCGTCACCCTCGAGGACGGCGTCTTGGACGGCGGCTGGGGTGAGCGCGTGGCATGTTATCTGGCATGCACGCCGTTGCGCACGCGCACCTTCGGCATCGCCAAGGGCTTCCCCGACCGCTACGACCCCAACGAACTGCTCGCTCAAAACGGCATGACGGTCGAGAACATGGCCGCCGAAGCCGCAAGACTACTCAACGAGTAAGAAAACCTCCGCAAGGGGAACGCCCTTGCGGAGGTTTTTATTTTCGCGACGTGATTATCTCGATCCGTAACATCTATGGCTCGAATTCCCGTCTAACTGTTACAGATCTAGACAAGACGTCTTAGTCCCTGACCTTTGTCTCAATCTGTAACAGATAGAGACCTTTTAGCCGTCCAGATGTTACAGATCGAGATAAAACAGTAAGGCATACCACTGCATCGGCCAGAACCACCACGAAGGTGCCTGTCCCTTTTTGGTAGATACAATAACCCATAAGGTAAGTATGTTTCTGAGTTATTTCGTGTTGGCCCATTTGAGCGCGATGGGGTATAACTCTACTCAACCGCTAGGGATTTTATTGAGAAAGGTGTTCTACCATGAGCAAGAACCTCTCCCAGCAGGTCGTTCTCGACCGCCGCGGCTTTGTCGCCGCCACCTTCGCAACCGTCGCCGGCCTTGGTCTTGCCGGCTGCTCCGACACCAGCGCCGAGGCCGACAAGGGTTCCGCCGCCGGCTCCTCCAAGGGCTCCAAGGATACCGAGGCTTCCACCACGCTCGACGCTAAGGCATTCGACAAGCTCGTCGACAACGGCCCCAAGGCCGATGACGATGCCATCGCCGCCAGCACCTGGGCCACGGCCGTTAAGGACGCCGGCGTCTTTAAGATCGGTGGCGTTCAGACCTCCACGCTCTTCTCCCTCCTCAACGAGAAAGACGGTCAGACCCGCGGCTTCGACGCCGGTATCGCACAGCTCCTGTCCAACTACATCCTGGGCGAGAACAAGGTCGAGATCACCCAGGTGACCTCGGACACGCGCGAGTCCGTCCTGCAGAACGGCCAGGTCGACGCTGTCTTTGCCACCTACACCATCACTGACGAGCGCAAGAAGCTCGTATCCTTTGCCGGTCCCTACTACTATACCCAGCAGGCCATCCTGGTGCTCGCCGATAACGACGACATTAAGAGCGTCGACGACCTGGCCGACAAGAACGTCGCCGTCCAGTCCGGCTCCAACGGCCCCGCCATCCTGGAGGAGTTCGCTCCCAAGGCCAGCCAGCAGGAGTTCAAGACCGACGAAGAGGCCCGCCAGGCACTCCAGCAGGGCCGCGTTGACGCCTACGTCATCGATAACAACATGCAGCAGAGCGCCCTGGTCCGCGAGCCCGGCAAGTACAAGATTGCCGGCAAGCCCTTCGGCAGCAAGGAGCCCTACGGCATCGGTCTGCCGCTCGATTCCGACGGCGTCACCTTTGTCAACGACTTCCTTAAGAAGATCGAGGACGACGGCACCTGGACCGAGCTGTGGCAGATCTGCATCGGCGACCGTACGGGCGACACCAATGTTCCCGAGCTGCCCGAGATCGGCGCCTAGGCAACGAGCCTAGTAACGGCCGCAACGAAACCATATGGAAACGCACGATGTGCTTTATTGCGGTAAACTATTTCCTCACAGAGTTGTCGGGGCTTCCGTACACACGGAAGCCCCCTTTATGAGCAGTG
>URWQ01000178.1 GCA_900551635.1 uncultured Collinsella sp.
GGTGGCCGTATCTCCGTCGAGCTCGCGCACTCCAAAATTACGAATGACCTGCTGCCCTCGCAGATCGAAGGCGAGCGTGGCACTATCCAGATCGACCATCTGTCCACGCCCCGCAACGTCCGCATCGACTATCGCGGCGACGTCGTACGCGGCTCGGCGACCGAGGCACCGCGCGAACAGGACGACAACGGCCGCGCGCTCGACCTTCCCAAGTCAAGCAACACTATGGAATACGAACTCGCAGACTTTATCACCGCCATCGGAGGCATCGATAACGTTAAGGAAGAGATCTGGGAGACCCCGGCGGGACGCCATGAGCTCGGCCACTACCGTGATGTCACGCTCGTCTCGCTGCGCATCATGGATGCCGTGCGTCAGCAGGCCGGCATTACCTTCCCCGCCGATTCAGTCAAGCAGGCCTAGCGATGGGCTTTTTTGACAAGTTCTTCTCCGGCATCAATCGAGAGCCTCAAAAACCGTCTGGCGTTGAGCTCGAGCTGCGACGCAGGCTTACCGTGCTAGCAAGCGACGCAGCCACTCAAAACGCTCCGCAGCGCTATTTTCTGCGGTGGGAGGGCCAAGTCCAGGGCGTCGGCTTTCGCTTTACCAACACCAATCTCGCACAGACGCACACACTCACCGGCTGGGTACGCAATATGGAAGACGGTTCGGTCGAAATGGAGGTACAAGGCGCGCCTGCGAATATCCTGTCTCACCTCGAGGCGCTCCATGCCTCCTATGAGCGAATGGGCATACGTTTTCGCCTCGAGGACGCACAAATCCGCGCCGCGCTTACCAGCGAAGATGGTTTCAGTCCTCGTTATTAGTATTGTGTGCTAAATACGGTATCATTTACCTACGACCGTTGATAGAAAAGAGGCGAGGCGCATGGCGGTGCAAAGAAGAAACACCAAGCAGCGGAAACTGGTTCTTGACGCCGTGCGCCAAAGCTATAACCACCCCACCGCCGATGAGATCTACAACGCCGTGCGCGCGCAGGATGACAAAATCAGCCGCGGTACGGTCTACCGCAATCTCAATCTCTTAGCCGACGCCGGCGAGATCCTCTCCATCAAGACACCGGGCGGCAGCCGCTTCGATCGCACGATCGAGCCGCATGCGCATATCATCTGCACCTCGTGCAGCCGCGTCATCGACGCACCGCTCCCCTTCGATGCCCAGCTCGACGCCAAGGCGTCCGAGCAAATCGGCTGGAACGTCACCTCGCACTACACCATCTTCGAGGGCCTCTGCCCCAACTGTAGGTAGATTTTGGGACATGCCTACTCAGCAAGTAGACGACGCAGCTCTTCTTCGACCGTGCGCACGTAGCGGACACGGTCATTGACACCGCGCATGCTGGGATTGCAGCTCTCCATCAGATAGGGATGGCCCACCACGTTGAGCATGTCGCGATCGTTTTCGTTATCGCCAAACGCCATCATTTCGTTAAGTGAGATCCCCAGCGCGCAACCATAATCGGCAAGCGCGGACCCTTTGCCCGAATCAAAGCCGATAAAATCGGTCCATTCGGTTCCCGACGTCATCACGTCGACACGGTCGCTAAAGAGGCGCTCGAAATACTCCAGCGCCGCCGGCTGCTCTGTCTCGGGCGTTTGAAACGCAATCTTAATGACATCCTCGTCAATGTCCTCGGGACGGTCGACCACCGCCACATCGCAGTGGACCTCATAGCGCAGGTGGTCAACAAACGCATCGTTGCCGCTTATGGTGTAGAGGTGCCCCTCGCACGAAAGTGTCACGTCGGCATGGGGATAGGCGACCACGGCATTCGCGATATCCATCGCCAGGTCACGCCCCATAGAGCGCTTGACGACAGCACGCCCCTCGCTCATGACCAGGGCGCCGTTTTCGCATACATAGGCGAGCTCATCGGCCACCGGGGCAAACAGATAGCGCAAGCTCGCATATTGACGGCCACTCGCCGGCATAAACACGATACCGCGACGATGCAGCTCATCAATGAGTTCAAAGGCCTCGGAACGCGGCTCGCGCTCCCCCGGATGCAGCAACGTGCCGTCCAAATCGCATGCAATCAGCCTGATTCCTTCAAGACCCATATGCTTTCCCCCACAGCATTTCATCAACAGCAAGACGGACTTTGAATAGTTGCCTCTCAAAGTCCGTCTTACGCATACGCACGTTAACCGCGCGCCTTCTTTACGATCGTAAAGTCTGGAGCCATACTCACAACAACATCCGCCGCGCTCGATGCAAAGCGTCGACTGGCATCGAGCTCGCGTGTGACCACCGAGAGTCGAACGCCCCCAATACCCCGGAGCATGCGACCCAAAACCGGTTGCACCGGCGTATACATGCGCACGGTATAATCATCCGAGTCACCCCGGAAGAGCGGCGCATGCATGTTGCCGATCTCCCAGCACGCATGTGCGAGCACAATCGGATCCATGCGGTCGACTTCGACCAAATAGACCTCGGCGCTGCGCAGGCGTACGACAACCGCTACGGGCACCGTGCCCGTGCGGTCGACAGCGAGCACGTCACCGTCGGCAAGACGCTCGCCATCAGTGGCATCCAGCCGGGCATTCACCGTGCGCCCCAGCTCCGTCACGCCCACAAACAGGCGCGCATCAGCCTGGTCCCAATCGAGTAGCAGCTCGTCAACCTCAAAGACGCCACCCAGCTCCCGACGAAGCAGGAGTTCATAGGACGGGTCGTTGAGATTTCCCAAGCGCTCCGTAGCCACCAGGTCCACGGACATCAACTAGTCCTCGACCTCAACGAGCTCGATATCAAAGTTGAGATCCTTGCCGGCAAGCTCGTGGTTGGCATCGAGCGTCACGGCCTCGGACGTCACATCGATGACGACAGCGGGGACAGGCATGCCGCTCGGCGTGGACAGGAAGAGCTTCATGCCCTTCTCGATCTGCTCGATGTTGGGAACCTGCTCGGCCGGGAAGGTCAGGACCATCTCGGGGTTGTGCTCGCCGTAGGCATCGGCAGCAGGAATGTGCACGGACTTCTTCTCGCCCACCTGCATATCGATAACGGCGGCGTCGAAGCCCTTGATCATCTGACCGGCACCGCAGGTGAACTCCAGCGGCTCACCGCGATCGTAGGAGCTATCGAACTGCGTGCCGTCATCGAGCGTGCCACGATAATGGGTCTTGACCTTCTTGCCCTGGTTGGACATGGTAACCTCCGTGATAAGGGCGGCGCACAACGCGGGCCGCCGTGAACATATGGCGCTAACTATACCCTAGTCATACAATTCATTGACAGTTTGCAAAGAAACGCTGCAACCGGAGGAACCATGGCATATCCCGTATTTGACCTACACTGCGACACCGCCGACCGTATCGGCTGGGCCACACTCGATCTTTACCGCCGGCACCGACGGTTATTTCCCCGGCGACGAAACGCATCCGCAGGATTTCGACCTTATCGAGGGCAACGCCTGCGCCATCTCGCTCGCAAAGATCGGCAACACGCCGTGGGCGCAGTGCTTCGCTACGTTTGTCCCCGACGAGATTCCCACCGCCCACGCCGCGCGCTTCCAGGCGCAGATCATGGCGCATATGAGCGGCCAGGCAATGCTCAACCACGACCGCATGGTCAACGTGCGCAGCGCCGCTGATATTCGCCCTGCGCTCAAAGACGGCAAGGTCGCCTGCATCCACACCATCGAAAACGCCACGTTCTTTGCCGAGGACCCCGCGCTGATCGAGGTGCTCAAGAGCTTGGGCGTGCTTATGTCGTCACTCAGCTGGAACGCGCAGGGACCGCTCGCGAGCGGCCACGACACCCAC
>URWQ01000179.1 GCA_900551635.1 uncultured Collinsella sp.
GCACGACAAGGCCGCGCCAGCCGGAACGGTCGTCTACCGCGTTCAGGCGAAGCGCGGCTCGCTCGCCTCGGCGTGGGTGAAGTCGAACTCGGTAACCACCATCACGCCACCGCTCGCCCCGAAGGTCACCGCGCCGACCGTGGTGGCCACCGGAAGCCAGGCGGCGGTGTCGTGGGTTCCGAACCATCCGGACGGCTCGCAGCAGACCGCCGCGCAGGTCGAGTTCAGCGGCCCGAGCGCGATCACCGAAAGCGTCACCACGGCGAAGAGCATTAAGAAGTCGCTCGCCAAGGGCAGCTGGAGGGTGCGCGTTCGCACCAAGGGCCTGCACGCCGATTGGGGCGCGTGGTCTGACTACGTGCCGTTCGTGGTCGCCGATTACCCGTCGTGCTGGGTTGCCTCGCCTGCGACCGACGGCGTGCTCATCGACTCCGTGCCGATGACCGTTCAGGTATCGACCTCCGACGAGACAGGGATAGCCAATGCCACGCTGACGCTTTCCGAGGTCGACGGAGCGACGATAGCCACGGCCGACGTGACGAGCATGAAGCCCGTTGAGCTTGGCAGCTACACGACCATCAAGAACGGAATCGACTACCTGCTCACCTTGACGGTGACGGGCGGCTCGGGCCTGTCGAAAACGGCCACGCGCCGGTTCAAGACGCACTGGGCGGAGCCGGCAACCCCCGTAATCACCGTGACGTACGGCGATGACCTCACGTGCCACGTGAAGGTGGAGAACGGCGTTTCCGCCTACAACGTCGAGGAGACGACGATCATAGGCCCGATGGCCTACGACGAGGACACGGGCGAGATACCCATGCTCGGCACGATCACGTGCGACGGCGACGAACTGGTGCTTGGCGACGCGTCGAAATGCGTCGGCTTCGTGGTCGAGCGCGTGCTGGACGAGGGCGACCACCTTCTCACGTCGAGCCTGCTCGATGCCCAGGAAACCATCGACCGCGTGCCGCCGCTCAACGCCGACTTCAAGTACCGCGCAACTGGCACTGCGGCGAACGGAACGTCTTCCTACGCCGAGGCCAAGGCGAACCTGCACGCCGAGTGCATGGCGCTCAACTTCGGCCAGGATGCCTCGACGCTGCTCAAGATGGAGCTTGACGCCAAATACTCGACATCTGCGGCGCGAAGCTTCAACAGCTTCCATTTCGCCGACGGCGGGGAAAACGGTGGGCTTCCGCAGTCGTATGCGCTCGATGAGGCAGACCTTGCGACATCGGCCTCTTGCCTGCTTGAGCGAGACGGGCACGACCTGTTCCGCAAGATCATGCGCACACAGTGGCAGGGCTGGTGGCGCGGCTTCGCCGGTGAGCGTGCGTTCGGCGCGATGACGTTCAACGAGTCGCTTAAATCTGCGGGGCTTTGGTCGGCATCGGCGAAGGTCGAGCACGATGTGTTCGAGGAGCCGAGCAATGCCTGATTGGAAAAAGCGATTCGCGGCCTCGTACCGCTTTATGCGCGTTGACCGAAAGACCGGCCTCGATGTCGAGCGACTGCGCAACATCCGAAACGGCGGGAGCATCGAGCGAAACCAGGACACCAGCTACGAGACGGGCAAGATCGACTACCTCGGAACGCTCGACCTCGGTAGTGACCTCCTGCGCATCTACCTCGATGCCACGTTCCCGGACGACACAACGGTGTCGGAGCCGCTTGGTACGTTCGTCGTATCGACGCCAAAGCGTTCAACTGGCTACAACTCGTCTGAAGCAGACCTATCAGGCCGCTTGTCCGAGGTTGCGGAAGACGAGTTCGACGCCCCGCGCTCGCTTGCGGCTGGCAGCAACGCCGTCGGCGAGGCGGCGAAGCTCCTGCGCGAGGTCGGCCTTGAGGTTATCGCCGACCCGTCCGACTTCACGCTAACGACCACGTGGGTTATCGGGGCAATCGGCAACGGGGAGAGCAACTACGCCACCCGCCTGAAGGCCGTAAACGCCCTTCTCGATGCGGCGGGCTTCAGCTCGGCGTCGTGCGACCCGATGGGGCGCGTGCTGCTGCGCCGCTACGTCGAGCCTGACAAGCGCGCGCCAGCGATGGTCATGGAAGAGGGCAAGTGGGCGCGTTTCGAGGACGGCGGCACCGAGGAGCTGGACAAATCGGGCGTGGCGAACGTCGTGCACGTCGATTACTCGACATCCGACGAAAGCATAAGGGGCACGGCAATCGACTCCGACCCCAACAGCCAGTACTCGACCGTCACGCGCGGTTGGCGCAAGTCGGCCAAGTACACGAAGAGCGAGCTTCCGGCAGGCTCCACGGCGGCTGAACGGCAGGCCAACGCCAACGCCGAGGCGGCGACCCTCCTGCGCACCCAGCAATCCGCGATCCACCGCCTGAAGGTGACGCACGTCTACGCGCCCGTGGGCGTTTCCGACGCCATCGAGGTTCGCTGGCCGAGCGCCGGCATCTTCGGGAACTTCGCGATACGTAAGCAGACTCTCACCCTCGTGGGAGGATGCCCGATGGAATTGGAGATGAGGCGATTTGAACGCTAGCACCATAGCCGACGCGGGCGAACAGCTCGCCGCCCTGTTCTCGCCGCAAGGCGGCTCGGGGCACTCCGTGGGCTTCGGCACCGTGAAGTCCGTCTCGGGCGCGACGCTCGCGGTCGCCATATCCGGCACGACGCTCTCGGGGCTTCCGATGACCACGGCATGCTCGGCGGCCAAGGCGGGCGACCGTTGCATCGTCGAGACCATCGGCCCGCAGGCTATCGTCACGGGCCTAATAGCCAAGTAAGGGAGGTATTGATGGCAGAAACGACCCAATACGCCGCCCTGATGCTCGACGCCAACGGGAACGTCGATAGGGTGCGCACGACCGACGGCAAGATCTACTACATTGCATCGACCATCGCCATGGATTCGGCGGAAGCGGCGCAAGAGGCCGCAGCGAACTGCAAGACGGCCATGGACAACGCCAACGCCGCCGAGGAAAAGCGGGTTTCGGCCGAGAAAACAAGGGCTTCGAACGAGACCTCGCGCCTCAACGTAGAGGTGAACCGCGCCAACAACGAAGTGGCCCGCGTCAACAGCGAGAACGCCCGCAAAACGGCCGAGTCCTCGCGAGCAAGCGCCGAGAGCGCCCGCAAGTCTGCCGAATCGACGCGCGAAAGCAACGAGGTCGCCAGAAAGACGGCCGAGTTGAAACGCCATGACGAGCACATCGCAGACCAACAGGCCTCGTCGAACGCCGCAGCTGCCGCCAGTGGCGCGGCCTCGCGCGCCGACGCGGCGGCAAACCAGGCCCTACAGATCGCCAACTCGATTGCCCAGGGCAGCGTCGGCGATTCCAACATCGCAGACCTGCGCAGCCAGAACGAGAAGCTGGCCTCGATGCTCGCGAACGCCACGGGCAAGTTCTTCTTCATGGGCGGCACCGTCTACGCCCCGTCGGCGAAGGCGTCAATAAGCAACGGAACCGTCACGCTCGGCTCCACCTGCTCGGTATCAGGCACGACCATCGTGCTCGCATAGAAAGGAAACTCAAATGGCAACAGTGAACGCAGAGCGCTTCGGCATTGACGGGCAAACCTACACGCTCATCGACGGCACGGCCCGAGAGAACGCCCAGCTGGCGCTCAACAACGCGGAGTACAACCGCCAGAGCCTCATCGGCAAGTACGGCGGGCAGAACATCGCCGCCATCCTGGCGGGCTTCTTTCTCGTCGCCCTGATCCGGGTGTTCAGCTCCCCTTTCCGCCTGGCATTGAAGCTGCTGCTGAACAACCTG
>URWQ01000180.1 GCA_900551635.1 uncultured Collinsella sp.
GACCATGTCTGGTCGCGATGTGGTCGTCCGCCTGCTCGATCCGCCGCTTCATGAGTTCCTGGATAATCCTCGCGAGCTCGAGGTCGCCATCACCAAGAAGGAAGCCGCTGGCGCCAGCGAGGAAGAGCTTGCCGTCCTGCGCGCCCGCCTGCGTCGTATCGACGGCATGGTCGAGTCTAACCCGATGCTCGGCCTACGCGGTGTGCGCCTGTCCGTCGTCTTTAGCGATCTGCCGCTCATGCAGGTCTGCGCCGTCGCCACGGCTGCTGCCCGCCTTATCCAGGAGGGCGTTGATCCGCGTCCCGAGATCATGGTTCCGCTCGTTTCCATCACGGCCGAGCATGTCCAGACCCGCGAGGTCATCGAGCGCGTGATCGCCGAGGTTTCCGTCGAAGAAAGCGTCGAGCTCAATATTCCTGTGGGCACGATGCTCGAGCTGCCGCGCGCCTGCATGGTCGCCGACGAGATCGCCCATCACGCAGACTTCATCTGCTTTGGCACCAACGACCTCACCCAGACGACCTTCGGTTTCTCGCGTGATGACGCCGAGGCTAAGTTCATCCCGCTGTACATGCATAAGAAGATCTTGAAGGACAATCCCTTCGAGACCATCGACACGGCAGTACTCGAACTGGTGCGCATGGCTGTCGAGAAGGGCCGCGCCACCAACCCCGACATGCACTTTGGCGTGTGCGGCGAGCACGGCGGCGACCCCAAGTCCATCAAAGGCCTGTTTAACGTGGCCGACGTGGACTACGTGTCCTGCTCGCCCTACCGCGTGCCCCTCGCACGCCTGGCTGCCGCTCAGGCCAAGCTCGAGGCCAAGCGTTCCGCCTAACGTTTTGGGTTTAGACGCCTAGCGTAGCCCCCTTCATGCCGCCCGTCTCATTCGTGAGGCAGGCGGTTATCATGTGCGGGTTTTGTCTTTTTGTCTGCGTAAAAAATTGTTCTTGCAGCAGAAACCCGCGCGTGTATACTCGAATGCGTTTGTTCAACTACGTGCCGGCCAGGGTGGTACGGCACCTCTAGAAGAGTAAGGAATTGCACATGGATTACATCCGCGCAATCGAGCGTCAGCAGATCCGCGAGGACATTCCTCAGGTTCGCGTCGCCGACAACGTCAAGGTTCACTACCGCATTAAGGAAGGCGACCGCGAGCGCATCCAGGTCTTCCAGGGCGACGTCATCCGCATGGCCGGCGCCGGTGCCCGCGAGACCTTCACCGTCCGCAAGATGTCCTTCGGTGTCGGTGTTGAGCGTACCTTCCCGCTTCACAGCCCCAAGATCGCCAAGCTCGAGGTCGTTCGTCATGGTCGCGTCCGTCGCGCCAAGCTGTACTACCTCCGCGACAAGGTGGGCAAGGCTGCTCGCATCCCCGAGAAGCGCTAAGAAGATCGCAGCGTCTGTCCACTCGTTTGGACACAAGGGTCACCTTCGGGTGGCCCTTCTTTTTATCTGATTTGCATGCAAGGAGGGCCTGGTATGGCCAATATGACGAGCTCGGTTTCGGCATCGCAGGTTGCCGGAGAGCTGGCGAGCGCAACGTTTGAGGAGATCCCCGCCCTCGTGGAGCATTATCGCGAGGACCCGCGCCAGCAGGTGATCAAGGCTTGCGAGCGTGCCCTTAAGCGCCATGCCAAGGAACTTGCCGAGCGCGAGCGCGTCAATGACATGTACGAGCTTATGCATGAGCTTGGCGGCGATGGGGTGGTCGTTGGCGTCGACGAGGTGGGTCGCGGATCGGTGGCTGGTCCTTTGACGGTATGCGCCGTCTGCCTTCCTATGGAGCCGCGCGTCTGGGGCATCAACGATTCCAAAAAGCTCACGCCGGCGCGCCGCGAGTTGCTCTCAGTGAAGATTGCCGAGGTGGCGACGGCGATCGGTTTTTGCCATATCGCGCCTAAGGATATCGATGATATGGGCATGACCCGCGCCATCCGCGCTGCCGTCGCGGGTGCGGTGGCCGATACGGGGCTCGAGCCCGATTGCGTCCTCATGGACGGCAACCCCTTGGGCGCCGTTCCCAATGAGCGCGACGTGGTGAAGGGCGATGCCAAGATCGCCTGTATCGCCGCGGCATCCATCATGGCAAAGGTCACGCGTGACGAGATGATGGTCGAGTACGACGCCGAGTACCCCGAGTACCATCTGGCCGAATCGAAAGGCTATGCGAGCCCCGAGCATATCGAGGCCATTCGCAAACATGGACTTTGTCCGCTGCACCGCGTGAGCTTTTGCGGAAACTTTCTGCAGACTGAGCGCCTTTTCTAGGTCAATTGTGGAGACAGGGACCTCTGGGGTTTTATAAACCTGCTGGTAGCGGGCCGTATGCAACACCATTGCTGCGTACGGTCCGTTTTTTGTCGGCATTTGGTCAGCTTTTGGTTTGCTTCCGGTACTTACCCGCATGAAAGGTGCCCTCATCATCGGGGCACTGCAGCGTGCGGGAAAGGAGACCCCATGAGTGCCGCAAGCAAAACGAGCAAGACGCAGCAGCTCAAGGAGCGTTGGGAAAACGGCGAGCTCGACTGCGGGGCGATGACGCCCGAGTTTATCAAGGGACTCAGTCCCCGCGAGCTGGGCATGCTGGGCGAGCTGATCACCATCGACTACTTTAACGAGCGCGGCTACACCTTGCTGGAGCAGGGTTATCGTTGCACCGAGGGCGAGGCCGATCTGGTGCTGCTCGATGAGCTCGACGATGTCGTGGTGATGGCCGAGGTCAAGACGAGACGCGTCGCCCTGGATTGCACCACGCGGGTCTTTCCCGAGGAGGCCGTGGACGCCCAAAAGCAACGCCGCTACCGCCGCATCGCAAGCTGCTATCTCATGGAGCATTATCCGCTCAAGGCGATTCGCTTCGATGCCGTGGGCGTCACCATTCGCGGCGGGCATATCGCCGAGATCGAGCACCAGTACAACGCGTTCGATTGGCAGGTGTCGTGATGGCGTTCGAGACGTTTGCCGTTCACGCGGCCTGCATCCGCGGAGTCGAGGCGATTCACGTCACGGTCGAGGTCTCGCTTGCCGGTGGCATCCCGGGCATCCAGATGCTCGGCATCCCGAGTATGGAGGTGATGGAGTCACGTGGTCGTATTCGCTGTGCGATGCGCTCCGCCGGGTTCGAGATCCCGCGCTCGGGCATTACGGTCAATCTGGCACCCGGCGATATTCGCAAGACCGGTAGCGGCTTTGATCTGCCCATCGCCATCGCGGTTCTGGCGGCCGATGGGCAGATTCCCCGTGACAGCCTCGATCGCTGCCTTATCGCAGGTGAGCTTGGTCTGGACGGTACGGTGCTTCCCGTCAAGGGCGAGGTGGCGTTTCAGCTGCTGGCTCGCGACATGGGGCTGTCTTTTATCGCCGGCAGGTCAGACCAGCATGTGCCACTCGCGGGCGTGGATTGCGGCTTTATCGATCATCTGTCTCAGCTTGCTCATGGTATGGGCGATGCCGCGCGCCATTATCTGGATTCCGAGGGCGTCGAGGCAACCTTTGAGCCAGATCTCGACTATGCCGACGTACTGGGGCAGGAAGTCGCTAAACGCGGCATGGCGCTTGCGGCAGCCGGCGAGCTCGGCCTGCTCATGATCGGCTCGCCCGGTTCGGGCAAGACGATGCTCGCACGCCGTATGACCGGTATCCTGCCCGAGCTTTCCGTCGAGGACCAGCAGGAGGCGCTGTGCATCCATTCGGTCTTGGGTGAGAACATCGATGGACTGCTTGCGGGGCATCGCCCCTTCC
>URWQ01000181.1 GCA_900551635.1 uncultured Collinsella sp.
ACAGGTCAGTTTACCTGCGCATTTACAAATTCGTAAACTTTTTTCAAAAAAGTGCTTGCGCAGTTCTCGAAACATAGGTTATTATCTTCCTCGTTGAACGCGCGGGTTCAACAAAGCGAACCGCGAATCAACAACATAGCATGTCGGAGTGGCGGAATTGGCAGACGCGCTAGCTTGAGGTGCTAGTGACCGCTTTTTGGTCATGCGGGTTCAAGTCCCGCCTCCGACACCATCGCATTTGAGAAGCCTCTTCGGAGGCTTTTTTGTTACCGATAGACGGTGAGGTTCACGATGGAAACGCTTGAGCGCAATGAGTGGGCGGACGTTGCCCAATTGGTCGAGATCACGAGCGATGCTGTCATTATCTGCGAGCTCGACGGAACCATTTTGCATGTAAATAATCGCTTGCTCGACTTGATGTGCGAGGAGCGTTCCGATGTGATCAACGGGGACGTTAAAGACCTCTTGTACTCGTCGGCTTTTGAACGCGCGACAGAGCATCGGCTTCCTTTTGAGACCAATGGAACAAAGAGCGAGTTGATGCTCAAGTTAAGTGACGGATCGTTTATTCCCGTCCTGGTTTGTGCCGGCTCGGTTACGCCGCCTCGAATCTTTGGCCGCCGTGCGCCGCGCGTTCTGGTGGCACTCCATAGCATCGAAGAACAGTATTCGCACGACCGTCAGCTCAAGCGTGCGCTTTCGGAGCTTAGAGTGGCGAATAAGCGTCTCTCGGGTACATTGTCGGTCATTATGAGCACGGTGGGCTCCGATGAGCTGCCCAGTTTGTTAGATATCGTTTTGAACCAGCTTGTAGGAACGCTCGATGCTTCGGGTGCCGCTATCTATTTTTCTGAGAGCGGCGGTTTTAAGCTTCGCGGTGTCTCCAAGGAGCTGCACGACAGCTACCTGCCCGAGTTTTTGCCGTATGGCGCTGGCATTCCGACGTATGTTCTTCGCGAGTCGCGTGCCTGTCGCTTGTCGATTCAACAGGACCTTGAGGGTGATAGGGCTGCCTCCGGTATGTTCATGGACCTGGACAATCGTTCTAAGCACCTGTTGCGCGTGCAGGATATGCCTCCGTACCGCAGCGAGATCTGTCTTCCCGTTTTTTACGGTACGCAGATCCTTGGCGTGCTGGAAGTTGGTTGGAAGCGCCCTCAGGCACCGCTCGCCTATGACGTTAATGTACTCGAGGTCATTTGCGATTACCTGTCTATCCAGCTGGTCGGCATGGCATCGAGCCTTCGCTCTCGTCGCACGGCCGAGCTTGGCCGCTCGCTCAATGTCTTACGTGATGAGTTGTTTACCTTTCTAGACGATTCCGCCGCGGCTACCCAGGCTATATCGTCCGAGATTTGCAATATGCTCAACTGTCATTTTTGCCCTGTTGAGTATGACGCCAGTCTGGGCTCCTATGTCATAGATTTTGAAGGCGGCAGTCGCGTTGCTTTGCCGGACGATCCCGAGAAACTTTTCTTTTCCACGACGGCGCCAGCGGCACGTTTGGGGGTTGGCTCTGATGGCTTTGAGGCGTCTGTTTTGGGCGGCACGAGTGCCGAGGATCTTAAACACGTCCGTATAACTCGCGTTGACGAATCGATGCCTATGGGAGGCTGGCTTAGGGCGCATGGTCTGCCTTGCCAGGGTCTCTACGTCGACACCGGCATCGAGGCGGGGCGCCCGCGCTCTGAGGGTGATGGCAAACACAGCAACGACGCGATCGTTCCTGCTTCTGTTGCGAAAGGCCCGACGACGCGCGCGCTTCTGCTTCGTGACGGTAGTCAAGAGCCGATTGATGACCTTGAATATGACTACTTGGTGCACTTGGCGCATGACTTTGAACTGATCTACGAGGGCGAATCTCAAAAGCGCGAGGAGCGCCATATCGCTCAGACCCTCCAGATTGGCATGAGAAATTCGCTTGGTGACGTTCCGGGTATCGCGACCGATTCGGTATACCTTTCGGCAACGAATTCGGCGTTGGTTGGCGGCGACTTCTATACTCTTGTCCGTCTTCCCGACGATTGCGCCGTTATGATTTTGGGCGATGTATCCGGCAAAGGAATCGAGACGGCGTCGATGTCAGCGCTCGTCAAGACGGCGCTGACGGCCTATGCCTGGGAGGGTGCTGGGCCCGCCCGTATGGCCCGCTCGCTCAATAGCATGCTCATGGGCTTTTCGAGGGTCGAGACGTTCGTGACGGCGTTTATCGCCAAGATTGATCTTAAAGCGGGTCGCGCTACCTACTGCTCTGCGGGACATCCTCCCACTATGGTCATTAGACCGTCGTCGACGCCGCTTGGCGGCGGAGAAACCCGAGGGGGAGAAGTGGAGCTCCTTGGGTGCCAATCGGGCGTGATCGGTGCCTTTGAGAGCATGGTGTACGAGACAGGCGTGTTTACGTTCGCTCCTGGTGACATGCTATTCATGTATACCGACGGAGCAATCGAAGCACGTGATCGCTCGGGTGCTTTCTTTGGCGAGCAGCGCCTTCGTGACCTTTTGCTCTCTGTCTCGGGTGAGGGTGTATCGGGAATCTGCGGTAAGGTCTTGGGAGAGCTTGACCGCTTTACCGAGTCGGCGCTGGACGATGACATTGCGCTGGTTTCCCTTGAGTTTTTACGGGGTCGATCGTAGACCGCGATACTTGACGGGCAAAATCTGCGCAGCTGCAGATATGTATGCATCGAGCGAGCTCTTTTGGGGAACCATGGTCGTATGAATGAGTGGAATGACATAGCGGTTTTGACGCCACCGGGTGATGTCGACATCGCCTCGGTGTCCGTGCTGCGTCCACGGTTGGATAATCTGATCGACCGGGGCGTGCGTCGCGTTGTCATCAATTGCCAGGCCGTGGGCTTTATCGACTCGACGGGTTTGGCGTTTTTGCTTACACGTGCCAGAGAGCTCATGAGGCGAGAGGGCCTGCTTTCGCTCGTTAACGCCTCCGATGAGGTCATTCGCTTTTTGGAGATTGCCCGACTTGTCGACATCCTTCATGTTGCGGGTCCGGCGCGTGAGTCGATTCCCGCTATTCCGGTGGGAGAGTTGCCACGATGGAGCAAGAGCGTCGAGGTCCGACAGGGTATCGAGTATCTTCCATACTATCGACATCGCATCGCCGAACTCCTTGAATCGCTTCCGTTGCGCCGCGACGAGCGCTACGATGTCGCGTTGGCGTCGGGGGAGGCGCTGGGTAATGCCTATGACCATGCGGGCGGTATCGGGTGCGTCCTGACGGTTCAGGCCTATGGCGATCGCGTCGTGGTTGAGGTGCTTGATCGGGGTGCCGGCTATTCTATCGATGGAGCGAGCGAACCGGTCGCATCTGAGGAACGCGGCCGTGGTATCAAGCTTATGCGTATGCTCGTCGATAACGTGGAGGTTGCTCGTCGCACAGACGGCACCGGCACGCGCGTGCAGATGGTGAAGCTATTTAGCGGAGCACTGGAATCGCGTGCCTAGCCAATCGCTTTAGCGCGTTTAGCCACCAAGAACACGCGGCCGGCAACTTTTTTGAAAAAAGTACTTGCGTCTTTTGGATAACTCGCGTAAATTAATAACCCGCAAGCGGACATGGCTCAGTTGGTAGAGCACAACCTTGCCAAGGTTGGGGTCGCGGGTTCGAGCCCCGTTGTCCGCTCCATTTGGGCGTTTAGCTCAGGGGGAGAGCGCTTCCCTGACACGGAAGAGGTCAGAAGTTC
>URWQ01000182.1 GCA_900551635.1 uncultured Collinsella sp.
CCGCGATTCCTAGTTGGTATAACGCACCGTGCATATCGCCACCGCGTCTTTGCTGTCGCCGGTGTCACCACCGCGCTGTTCCTTATACTTTTGGCAGTCTTGCCGGCGTTGTTCGCCTCCGATTCCAAGCTTTCCAATGCCGTGCCCGCCTATAGCAAGGTGTCCGAAGAGGTCGTGGATGCGCTCGTCCACTCGAGCTCTCTCCCGCTGCTTGTCGCCGCAATTATATTTTCAATCTGGGGCGTGTCGGTCTATCTGCGCTGTTTGGACTATGTGTTGCGCCGCCGCCTTGTTGCCATCGCCACCATCTGCGCCCTGTGGATGATCGAAGTCATTCTCAAGTACAAGTCGTTCACGCCGTTCTATGCCACCGTGCTGTGGTACCTGTACTACGTGCCCATGACGCTCATTCCGCTGCTCTATCAGTTGTGTGGTCTGCGCCTTGCGGGCCTGGAGCAACACCGCCTGGGTCGCCGCTACTGCGCTGCGCTGTGGATTGCGGCCATCCTGCTTATCGGATTTGTGCTCACCAACGATTTTCATCAGCAGGTCTTCCGCTTTGACCGTACAAGCGACACCTGGAGTAACGATTACACGTACGGCTGGGGTTATTTTGTCGTTCTCGTGTGGACGGTCTTCGACTTCGTGGCCTTTTTTATCCTGGTTGGTCGGTCCTCGTCCTTTCGCATCCAGCGTTTCTCGGGCACGGCGGCGCTCGTGCTGCTGGGCGGCGCATTCTTTGCCGTCTCGTATGCTCTGCGCGTGCCCTGGGCATGGAGGCTCAACTTTTCGCTCGTCTATTGCGTCCTGTGCGTGGTGGCGATGGAAATCTGTCTCGATTGCGGTGTCATTCCGTCGTATCACGACATAGCCGGCATCTTCGACACCTTGCCGCTCGACCTCAAAGTTCTAACGCGCGACCTGCAGGAGGTCTATGCCACGCCGGTGTCAAAGCCAATGCCGGTAGGCGTGCGCGAGGAGTTGCGGACCCAGGAGCACGGCCGCGCCCATGCCTTTGCCGTGGCGTCCGATCCCGATGTGATGTACCGTGCCTTTCCACTGCTGGGCGGATCGGCCCTGCTTGCCCAAGACGTGTCGGAGCTCAACGAGCTTAACCGTGAACTGGCACATCGTCGCATGGAGCTGCAGCGTCAAAACGAGCTGCTCGCCGCCGACTACGACCTTAAGACGCATTTGGCAGATCAAGAGGCCGAGACCCTGCTGGTCCAAGACGTGGACCAGGCGCTTGCCCGCGCGCTCGAAGGGATGTACGACCTGCTGAGCTCGCTGCCGCCGTTGACCGACGAGGCATCTTCGCACGAGCGTTACCGCATGCTGCAGCGCGCCAAGATGCTCGTCGCCTATTGCAAGCGCAAGGGGTCGCTCACGTTGGCACAGCACGGAGAGAGCGGTTTTGATCGCGACCGCATTCAGCTCATTGCCAACGAGCTCGCAAGCGACCTGCGCACCATCGAGATCGATTGCGCTTCGATTATCGTCATACGGCGCCCGATGCACGCCAGCACGGTAAGCGCCCTGTATGACTGCGTGTATGACTTTGCGTTTTTTGCCTACACCACCGACCATCCGGCGCTTATGTATCACTTGGGCGACCACGACCGATGCAGTGTTGAGCTGCGCGCCACGCTTTTTTCCAACGATGATGAAGATCTTTCGCAGACGCCTGCTGCGCAAGAGCTCGAAAGCGCTTTGCAAGGGCGCAACGTGGCATATCGCCTTGAGGGCGAGCCCGGCCAGCTGCGCATGATCGTCTTGATGCCGAGGGCGGGTGAGTGACGATGCAGATTTCGCTCATCCTTCCCCAAATCGTTGCGCTCGATGTTGTCTTTGCCCTGGCTGCTTGCCTGCAGACGATCCACGTTCCGCTCATCGTATCGCGCCGCTCGCCCTATAACCGTAAGGTGATTTGCGCCTACGAGGCGGGCCTTGTGCTTCACCTGATGATTTCGGCGCTTATCCTGTTCGCGTCGTCTGGCTCGTATCTGGTGGCGCCGCTTGACGTTTGCGCCAGGGCAATGGGCGGAGTGCTGTGGCTCAATGCCGCAGTCTTTGCCTATGGCGTGGTGCTTATGGTGCACTATCGTCGCCCCGTCATGCTGGTCGAGCTGCTGCTTGTTGTCGCCGTTACACCGCCGGTGGTTTTTGCCATGGGCTCGGCGTGGACCGTTGTCCTTATCGCAGAGGGAGCGTTCTTCCTGTTCCGTTCCATCGCGGCGCTCTTGATGGACGTCCGTAACCGCCAGGAGGATATCACCGCGTTCTCGACGATCGAGACCATCAACGTGATTCCCGTGGGCATCCTGTATCTGGACCCGAGGGGCCGTCCGCTGCTCATGAACCGCTGCATGCGCAAAAACCTGGTGGAACTTCATATGCCCACCGATTTAGGTGACATGAGCGGCACATGGAACGACCTGCGCAAACTTAGCATGCAAATGCCCGAAAGCAGTAGGAACCGTGTGCGGATTAACTTGGACCGTTTTGGTGAGGCTCGCGCGGTGATCGAGATTTCTCCCGTCGAGATTCGCCTATTTGTGCACGACGAGGTTATGGTTTCGGGCCGCCTCTTTGAGCGCATTATCGGTCTTGATGTGACAGAGTATGCGCATGCCCACGACCGCCTGGCGCAAGCCAACCACCTGCTTGAGCTTGCGGGCCAAGAGCTCCAGGCCCAGATCGAAGAAGTTAAAAAGGTTGCCGACAATGCGGCCTACCTACGCATGCGTGCCCGCGTCCACGATGTGATCGGGCAGCGCCTGTCCATTCTTCATCGCTATTTGGAGGAGGGACGTCTGGACGATGAGTCGCTCGAGCAGATTGACCCGTTGCTGCGCTCAATCGCCGCCGATTTGCGCAGTGGCGGTGCCAGCGAGCCTGCAGAGCAGCTGGGTGATATCGTCCATGCTTTTGGCCTGGTGAGTGTGCAGATCGATGTCGAGGGTGCGCTGCCTGAGGACGCGCGTGTCGCCGCCGCATTTTTGCAGATTATCCGCGAGGCCTCGACCAATGCCACCAAGCATGCGCAGGCGCATCGGGTTCATGTGCGCCTGTGGCAGGAGGGTGTTCCTATAGTTTTGTCAACTGGGAAATGCTCTCCGTGCGACCGAATCGCGGCATGCTGACGCCAAGCCATTAGGCCGGTGGGCTTCAGTCTGCTCGGTGCGTTTCGGCTAGGCTGTGTAAGGCACCCTGTCCCGCATGACCGCGTAGATGACCTTCAGCCTCTTTCGCGCCAGCGCCTTGAGCGCCTTGCCGTGCGACATGCCCCGCTCCCGGCACCTGGTGTAGTAGTCGCCCCATCTCCCCTCTGTCCGGGTAAGGCAGTTACATGAGAATATGAGCAGGTTCTTCAGCCTCTTGTTGCCTTGGCGCGATGCCGTCACCGAGGAGATCGAGGTTCCCGACTGGCGGTTGCGCGGCGCCAGGCCGCAGTACGACGCGAGCCTGTCGTGACTGGGGAAGTCTTCGATGTCGATGGAGATCGCAAGCTCGGAAGCGGTTTTGGGCCCGATGCCCGGCACCGTCAGGAGGCATCGGTAGGTATCGTCGCCCTCGAGCAGGGCGGAGATCTCCGCCGTGATCGCCTCGATCTCCGCCGAGTTCTCGGATATCCTGCGCGCGAGCAGCTTCACCGCCCGGTCCTCGGCGGCGACGACCGACGCATCC
>URWQ01000183.1 GCA_900551635.1 uncultured Collinsella sp.
GCTGCGAACCCGGCCTTTTTGGCGAGCCGGTTCGAGATCGACCGCCCGGGCGTAACCTATACGGCCGATACGCTTCATGCCCTTCGCGACTTTTACCCGCCGCAGGTAAAGCTCTACTTTATTACGGGCGCCGACGCGATTATCGATATTGTGACTTGGCATGATGCCGAACGAATCGCTGAGCTTGCTACCTTTATTGCGGCGACGCGACCGGGCTTTGATATCGATACGGCGCGTGCCCGAATCAAAGAGTCGGGGCTGCCGTTCGACGTGCGCTATATTCAGATTCCGGCGCTGGCGATCAGCTCGACGAACATTCGTAAGCGAGTTGCCCGCGGCATGAGCGTGCGCTATCTTACGAGCGAGTCCGTGCTCGGCTACATTCGCAAACGCAGGCTATATGCCGATTTGGGCCAAGAAGATTTTGAGTGATGGGGGTCTACGTTGTCGGTAGAGGATCAGTTTGAGGGCGATGAGCGCGCGCTGCTCAAGCGCATTCAAGAGCTGCTCGATGTTCGCATGAAGGATAAGCGCAAGCGCTATGTGCATTCGCTGGGTGTTGCCGAGACCGCACTTCATCTGGCCGAGGTCTACGGCGTTGACCGCTTTGATGCCGCTGCCGCCGGCCTGATCCATGACTGGGACAAAGTGCTCTCCGACGATGAGCTGGTCACGCGCGCTCTGCATTACGGCATTAAGATTGCCGGCTCTCCTTCCGCCGCGACGCCGCTTTTGCATGGCCCGGTTGCCGCCTATGAGCTTCCGCAACTTTTCCCCGAGTTGTCGCCGACCGTTTTCCAGGCTGTCGACCGTCACACCGTGGGTGCCTGCGATATGACGCCGCTCGATATGGTGGTCTTTGTGGCCGATGCCATCGAGCCCAACCGCCACGGCGACTATGCCCATGCGCTGCGCAAGATGGTGGGGGAGTCAACGCTCGACGAGTTGTTCTTCTCCTGTTTTGCGCAGGGTTTGGTCTATGTGATCCAGTCCGGGCGCTATCTTTATCCCACGGCTATTTCGATTTACAACCACTACGCCCAGCTGCGCTAGCTCGGGCTGTCTAGAAAGAGGTATTCCATGGCCGACGAGACCATGACCGACGAGCAGATTCTTGAAGGTGTGGAGCACAAGAGCTTCGTCGCCACGTCCGACCGCACTGCCGCCTCGCTGTCCGCGAGCGGTGTCGCCGCCGAGGATGTCGCCCGCGCCGCCGCGCAGGCCGCCTACGACAAGAAGGGCGAGGACGTTCAGGTGCTCGACCTGACCGAGCTTTCCGACGTATGCGACTACTTTGTGCTTGCCACCGGTACCAACAACCGCCAGGTCGATTCTATCGTCGACGAGATCGAGGAGAAGGTCGCCGAGGCTTGCGGCGAGCATCCGTTCTCCATCGAGGGCCGCGAGCAGAAGACCTGGATGCTCATGGACTACGGTTCGGTTGTCGTCCACGTCTTCACTCCCGAAGCCCGCGACTTCTACCGCCTCGAGAAACTCTGGGGAGACGCCCCCCAGCTCCCCCTCAACCTCCTCTAGTAGCTCATTTGAGATGGGGTTTAGCTACCCTCACGCATATCGCCGGGCAGTTGCGGTTTTCCGCACCTGCCCGGCTTTCTTTTTGCCCAAAGGCGGTTAATCGTTGAAGCGGGATTGGCGGCCGAAGGATAGGGCGGTGTCGCCGAACTTGTCTCGGACGGCGTCGATGGCGACGGAGAGTTCGCGGCGGTCGCTGGATTGGGCTCCGCGGTCATCGATCTCGCAGAACAGGTCGGTCTGGATGCCGCCTTGGTGGTCGAAGTCGCTCATGCCGATGCCCGCTAAGCGAACATGTATGCCTTCCTGCCAGATGTTGTCGAGCAGTTCGAGCGCAACCGCCACGAAGATGTTCTCATCGTCGGCGCTGTGCCGAGCGACCGCTTCCATACGAATACTTGAGCTTGAGCGTCACCGTGGCACCCGTCAGCACCTGACGGCGCAGACGGCGTCCCACTGACTCGCCCAGCAGCGCAATCGCCGCCTCAATATCCCCACGCTCAGTCAAATCTTTAGCAAAGGTGCGCTCATTGCTGACCGACTTGACCTTGCGCTCCTCATCGAGGCTCGTGACTTCGGAGATTTCGAGTCCCAGCGCACGCTGGCGCATGCGTTCGCCGTTGACGCCAAAAATAGAGGCCAAGGTGGATTCCGGTGCACGTGATAGCTCGCCGAGGGTGTAGATGCGCATGCGGCGCAGTCGTTCCTCGGCCGAGCGCCCGATGCCGCTCATGGCAGATACCGGCAACGCGGCCAAAAAGCGCTGCTCGGTTCCGGGGCGCACGATGGTCAGCCCAAACGGCTTATCCCGCTCGCTTGCGATCTTTGCGACCGTCTTGTTGCAGCCCACGCCAATGGAGCAGGTCACTCCCAGCCCTGCCACGCGGTCGCTTATACGCCGCGCAACCAGCAGCGGGTCTTCGGGCGCAAAGCGACCCGGTGTGATATCGATAAAGGCTTCGTCGATGGATACGCGCTCAACACGCGGGGTCTCGTCAGCGAGAATCGCCATGACCTGCGCGCTCACCTCGCGGTAGCGATCAAAGTGCCCGTGCGTCCAAATGGCTTGCGGGCACAAGCGCCGTGCCTCGGCCGAGGCCATGGCAGAGTGCACGCCAAAGCGACGCGCCTCATACGAACATGTGGACACGACGCCACGCGAATCGGCGTCTCCGCCCACGATGAGCGGCTTTCCGCGCCATTCGGGATGATCGAGCATTTCCACACTCGCAAAAAACGCATCGAGGTCCATGAGGCCCACCGCCGGACCCGTCCAGGGAGGCGGCGTGACGCCCATGGCATCCTCATAACCGTATGTATGTTCGCGTCTTTCCATGTCATGAGTATACCGCGCAGCTCATGTGGGGTGCGTGTATGTGCTTGCAAATCCCGAATTCTTGTCTAAGATATGGATTTGCCCTCGACTACACCGAAGAAGTTGGTCTCACGGACTTCACCTGCCCGCGTCGATGGCGTATTATGTTCAACTGTTTGTTTGTAGTTGCAGCCTAAAGCTGCTTGGTTGGAGGAGTTTCCTTTGGCAGTCAAGATTCGCCTTGCTCGTCACGGCGCTAAGAAGCGTCCGTACTACCGTGTCGTCGTCGCCGATTCCCGCGCCCCGCGTGACGGTCGTATCATCGAGGAGGTTGGCCGCTACAACCCGATGACCGCCCCCAAGACCATCAACCTCGACCTCGAGAAGATCGCCGACTGGCAGTCCAAGGGCGCTCAGCTCACCGATGCCGTCGCCGCTCTGGTCAAGGCCGCCAACGAGGGCGAGAAGACCGAGACCGTCGTCAAGAAGTCCAAGAAGCAGCTCGTCAAAGAGGCCGAGGCCGCTAAGGCTGCCGCTGAGGCCGCTGAGGGCGCCGAGGAGTAAATCGTGCCTGAGGTTGACGCTGCACAGCTCGAGGGTGAGGCAATGCTCTCAGATCGCATCGCCGATCTCGTCGAATATCTCGTTGTTCAGATCGTCGACGACCCGGATTCCGTGAGCCTTGAGGTCATCGATGGTGACGACGCCTCTACGATTGAGGTTTCGGTCGCCGAGGATGACGTCGCTAAGGTCATCGGCCGTCGTGGCCGTACCATCAAGGCCATTCGCACGCTCGCCCGGGCGCTGGCCGCTCACTCGTCAATGC
>URWQ01000184.1 GCA_900551635.1 uncultured Collinsella sp.
ACGGTGTCGAGCGCCTTGCCGCCGCCGCAGGCGATAAGAACATCAGCCTCCTGGCAGGCAGGGGAGTTCACGACCTTGGCGATATTGGCACGCGTACTGTTGGTGCCATAGACGCGCGTCTCCAGGACCTCGACATCGGTACCTTCAAGTGCCGCCTCGATTCCCGGCAGCGCCGCAGCCAGGGCTCGCTTGCCGCCAATGATGGCGACTTTCTTCGCGCCGTACTCCGCCAGTGCAGTTGGCAGCTCGGTAAAGCAATCCTCGCCAACGGTGTAGTCGCTCATTCCAATCGTGCGCATAGCAACCTTCTTTCGTTCGATAAAGTGCTTTCAGGTATTTTGCTCCTAGAGAAGGGCTGTAATAGCGAGAAATTTCGAACGTATAAAACCAGTGTTGAGGGTTTTTCGCCGGCGCGGAACGTGCTAGCATACTCCGCATAAGCGTTGATGGGGACGAGTAGTCGGCCGTCCGCATGCTACAGAGAGCGGGGAGCGCTGAGAACCCGTGCATGCGACCGATGGAAATCACCCCGGAGCTGCGGTCCCAACGGACGTGCCGCGCAGGTTCGTCTTAGTAGACATCGCCGAGATGGTCGTCGATACAGGCCAGCCGAGTAACGGATGCGAGCGCGCGAATACGCGGGCGAGGGCATCTAAGCTGGGTGGTTAAGCGAAGAGCTTTTGCGGGCGTGCAGCCCGTTTTGTGGCGCTTCGTCCCAGCTTGCAGGGACGGGCGCTTTTTTGGTGCCCATCGGGCGTGCGCGCCCACGACATGAAAGGGGTACCGTGGCAAACGAGTACAAGCAGACGATGAATCTGCCCAAGACCGGTTTTCCCATGCGTGCCGGTCTTTCCAAGTCCGAGCCCAAGCGACTCAAGGACTGGCAGGACAACAAGGTCTACGAGCAGGTTCTAAAGAAGAACGAGGGTCACAAGAAGTTCGTGCTGCACGACGGTCCTCCGTACGCCAACGGTCCGATCCACATCGGCCATGCCATGAACAAGATCTCCAAGGACATGATCAACCGTTACTGGATGATGCAGGGCTATGAGGTTCCCTATGTCCCCGGTTGGGACTGCCACGGTCAGCCGATCGAGCACAAGGTCGAGGAAAAGCTCGGCACCGAGAAGTTCAACCAGACCTCCACGGCCGAGATCCGCGAGCTTTGCAACGAGTTCGCTGTCGAGAACATCGAGCTCCAGAAGGCCGGCTTCCGTCGCTTGGGCGTGCTTGGCGACTGGGACAACCCGTATCTGACGCTCTATCACCAGCACGACGCCGCCGACATCGAGGTCTTCAAGGCCATGTTCGATAAGGGCATGATCTATCGCGGTCACAAGCCGGTTCACTGGTGCAAGCACTGCCACACCGCGCTGGCCGAGGCCGAGATCGAGTACTCCGACGAGACGAGCCCGTCCATTTTCGTGCGCTTTGAGATGACCTCCAAGCCCGCCGGCCTCGAGAACTTCGACGGCCCGGTTGACTTTATCATCTGGACGACCACGCCGTGGACCATCCCCTCCGACCAGGCCGTTTCCCTCAAGCCCGGCGCCGCCTACGTTGCCGTTGAGCACGATGGTCGTGCCGAGGTCATGCTCGAGGACCTGGCTCCCAAGTGCTGTGAGGAGTTTGGCTGGGAGTACACCCCGGTTATGGTCGACGGCAAGCCCTATGTGGTTCCCGCCGAGACCTTCCACCACATCCACTACAAGCAGCCAATCTTTGACGGTGTTGAGGGCGTGGCGCTGCTGGCCGATTACGTCGGTGTCGATGACGGTACCGGTATTGTCCACAACTCGCCCGGCCACGGCGTCGACGACTATTTTGCCTGCCTCAAGGAGGGCATCACCGACATCTGCATGCCGGTCGATGACGACGGCAAGTTCTACTCCGGTGAGGAGTTTGGCACCGGTGGCCCCTTCAGCGGTATGGATACCGATGAGGCCAACCCGCACATCATCGAGTTCCTGCGCGAGCGCGGAACCCTGGTCCTCGAGAAGAAGATCACGCACAGCTATCCGCACTGCTGGCGCTGCAAGCACCCGGTGCTCTTCCGTGCTACCGACCAGTGGTTTGTCTCGATGGACAAGACTGGTTTGCGCGAGCAGGCTGGCAAGGAGGTTCGCGAGAACGTCAAGTGGTATCCGGCTCACGCCGCCAACCGCATCGGCGCCATGGTTGAGCAGCGTCCCGACTGGTGCATCAGCCGTCAGCGCAACTGGGGCGTGCCTATCCCCAGTTACACCTGTGCCGACTGCGGCGAGAAGGTCATGAACGACGCTACGCTCGACGCCGTCATCAAGCTCTTCCACGAGAAGGGCTCCGACGCCTGGTTCACCGACGCTCCCGAGAGCTACCTGGGCGAGGCCTGCGTCTGCCCCAAGTGCGGCGGCCATCACCTCAAGGCCGATAAGGATATCCTCGACGTGTGGTGGGATTCCGGCGTCTCCTGGAAGGCCGTCTGCGAGTACCGTCCCGAGCTGGAGTATCCGGCGGATGTGTATCTCGAGGGCTCCGACCAGCATCGCGGTTGGTTCCAGAGCTCGCTGCTCACTTCGGTGGGCGCCAACGGCCATGCTCCCTACAAGGCGGTCGTCTCGCAGGGCTTCACGCTCGACGGCCAGGGCCGCAAGATGTCCAAGTCGCTCGGCAACGTCATCGACCCCAATAAGGTCTGTGACGAGATGGGCGCCGACATCATCCGCCTGTGGGTTGCTTCCGTTGACACCAGTTCCGACGTGTCCATCGACCACGAGATTCTCGCTCGTACGTCCGATGCCTACCGTCGTTTCCGCAACACGCTGCGCTTCCTGCTCTCCGAGCTCGAGGGCCAGTTTGAGCCCGAGACCGACGGCGTCGCCTTTGCCGACCTGCTGCCCTGGCCGTCCCCCCGTCCTGCCGCTCGATAAGCTCATGGTTGCCCGCCTGACCCAGGTCCAGGCCGAGGTCGACGACGCTTACGCCAGCTACGAGTTCCCGCGCGCTTACCGTGCGCTTTACGACTTCGTGGTTACCGAGCTCTCCAACGTGTACCTCGACGCCCTGAAGGACCGTCTGTACTGCGAGAAGCCCGGCTCGCTCGAGCGCCGCAGCGCTCAGACCGTGCTCGCCGAGCTCTTCTCGATGCTCATGCGCGACCTGCAGCCGATCCTGTCCTATACCGTCGACGAGGCCATGGCATATGCGCCCGCCGGCTGCGTCGATCACCAGAAGTACGCCGCGCTGCTCGATTGGTACAAGTCGCCCATCACGGTCGACGAGGCCAATGAGTTTGAGGGCGTGCTCGAGGCTTCGCTCGAGCTCCGTAGCGCCGTGACCAAGGCCCTTGAGGATGCCCGTTCTGCCGGCACCTTCACTAAGAGCCAGCAGGTCCGCGTCAAGGCCCGCCGAGATGTACGCGCTGCTGACCGGTGATAAGGCCGTCGACCTGGCCGAGTTCTACATCGTCTCCGATGTTGAGCTGACCCAGGGCGAGGAACTCTCCGTTGCCATTGAAGCTGCCGAGGGCGAGTGCTGCGACCGTTGCTGGAACTACCGCACCACCGTTGGCGAGTACAACGGCCACGCTCATATTTGCAAGCGCTGCGCGGAGGCGCTGAACTAGCCGTTGGG
>URWQ01000185.1 GCA_900551635.1 uncultured Collinsella sp.
CCGGCTGGCGCCCAAGACGTGCGCCACAGCGGACAGCTTACACAGGAGGAACGCCGTCAACGTCGTGAGCGGGCACGGGGCAAGGCCGCTCCCAAAGACCGTCGCACTTCCTCGGCCCCCGGGGGCGAAGTCGACATCCCACGAGCGACCGAGCAGGCGCTTCTCAACCCCACCGACACGGCGCCCGACAACGCCGACCCCGGTATGGGCTATATCTTTGAGCATACGCGCGGGCGCAAGTGCCTGGTCTTTGCCAACTCGCGTGAGGAGGCAGAGGCCGTGTGTTCCATGCTGCGCAGCTACTGCGAAAGTCGACACGAGCCCGACCGCTTTCTAATCCATCACGGCAACCTTTCGGCATCGCTGCGCGAGACGGCCGAGGAGCTCATGCGCGACGAGGAGCAGGCGCAGACAACCGTCACCACCTCTACGCTGGAGCTCGGTATCGATATCGGCCGCCTGGAGCGCGCGTTCCAGATCGATGCGCCGTTTACCGTCAGCTCCTTTTTGCAGCGAATGGGCCGCACGGGACGCCGCGATCTTCCGCCCGAGATGTGGTTTGTCATGCGCGAGGAAGAGCCCGAGCCGCGCACGATGATGCCCGAGACCATTCCGTGGAAGCTCCTGCAGGGCATCGCGCTCGTACAACTCTATCGCGAGGAAAAGTGGGTCGAGCCGCCCGAGCTCGATCGACTCCCCTACAGTCTGCTCTACCACCAGACCATGTCGACGCTTGCCAGTACCGGAGAGCTCACGCCGGCCGAACTTGCCCAGCGCGTGCTCACGCTCAGTTATTTCCATCGCGTCTCGGCCGATGACTATCGCGTGCTGCTGCGTCACCTCATTAAGATTGACCACATCCAGGTCACCGAGGGCGGTGGGCTCATCGTGAGCCTCGCGGGCGAGCGCATCATTAACAACTTTAAGTTCTACGCCGTGTTCCAGGAAAACGAGGAGTTCACCGTCCGCAGCGAGTCGGCCGAGCTGGGCACAATCGTCAATCCCCCACCGCCCGGCGAGCGCATCGCCATCGCGGGTCATTGCTGGATTGTCGAGGAAGTGGATTGGAAGCGTCATACCGTCTTTGCCACGCAGGTCAAGGGCCGTGTGCCGGCCTACTTTGGCGACTGCCCCGGTGACATCAACACACACGTACTCGAGCGTATGCGCAAGGCGCTCAACGAGCACGCGGCATATCCGTACCTCATGGGTAACGCACGGGCTCGCTTGGCGCAGGCTCGCCATACGGCCGAGATTTCGGGCGCGGGGACCAAGCCACTCATCAACCTAGGTGGCGACACCTGGGTGCTCTTCCCCTGGCTGGGCAGCTACGCCTTTTTGGCGCTCGAGCGCATGCTCAAGATTAAATGTGCCGCGGAGCTGGGCCTTCGCGGACTCGACCCGTCGCGCCCGTACTTTATGCAGTTTAAGATGAAGGCCGACGAGGAGACGTTCTTTGAGGTGCTCGCCGCCGAGGTCGAGAAGGACTTCAATCCCATCGAGCTCGTCTATCCCGGCGAGGTGCCTTATTTTGACCGCTACGACGAGTTTGTTCCCGAAGAGCTCGTGCGCAAGGGCTTTGCCGAAGGCGTGCTCGACATCGAGGGTATGAAGCAGCGCGTTCTCGGCTGGCGCGACCACGCCTAAGACCAGTCTTTTTTGGGACGGGGAGACTTACTTGTCGTGAAGGACGGTGCCGAGGAAGTCAGCGTCGAAGGGCACAGCTTCGGCAAAGGCGTAGTCGCCGTCGCTGGCGATGAGCAGATAATTCTCCTCGCCGCCGAACTCTGCATCGCCACATGGAACCACCCAAGCATGGTCGAACACCTCAAGCGCCGTGGCGGCACAGTCGCGCAAGAACGTCACATCGCTCCCCTCGTTTGCACTCACGATATTGGCAACGTAGACGCCGCCGACATTTAGGCTGCCCCGCACCAGGCGCAGCGCCTCAACGGTCGCCAGCCCGCGCACGGGCTCGGCACCGCCAAAGCAATCGCTCACGACCACGTCGTAGCGACGATGGCCCACGCTCGTCACACCCAAATACGAGCGAGCCTCAGCGGTTATCACCCGCAGGCGATCACCCGCCACGCGCTCCAGCTCGTCTAGGTAGAACCAGCGGCGCGCCAGGCGCGTAATCTCTCCGTCATACTCGATGACGTCCATGCGCAAACCCTCGTGCGACATCAGAGCGAACTTAGGATAGGCAAACCCGCCGCCGCCCAGCATAAGCATGCGGTCGATACCGTGACCGTAAGCGTCGCGCATTGCGTCCTCAGCCTCAAACACGTCGTCAAACGCGCGATAGTACGCAAAGACGGGCTCCGCCCAGCGCTCGCCAACGTAACTCGCACTTTGGTAGACACCGCCCTGCACGAGCACACGGACCTCGTCACCGCCCTCGTCGTGCATGCGCTTTACGCGCGCCAACCCGTTGCGGGTTCGCGCGACCTGCAGGCAGGCAGCACGAACAGCGACGGCGGCCGCACCAAGCGCCGCGGCTCCCAAAGCAACGCCGGCAACGACGCCAGCAGAAACACTTGGCTTGTTCATCTAGAGCTCCTTTTGCAGATAGAGTCCGTGGTCATAAAAACCCAAATGGCGATAGTACTCGCGCGTACCGATCGCGCTAATCACGTTGATGCGCGTATAGCCCGCATCCCGGGCAATCTCGCAGGCGCGCTCCACCAGCGACCGCCCCAGCCCATGATGCTGAGCCGCCTGGCCCTGATCGCCCACACGTGCCGCCATGCCATACACGTGCACCTCGCGAATCATTGCCTCGTCCGGCGTCGTCGGCAACTCGTCTGCGTGCGCGGTAACAAACGCACGATCGGGCAACGACAGGCGCAAAAAGCCGGCGATCTTGCCTTCGAGCGTCACCCACTGCAAAAAGCGCTCGCGCGTCACCGGCGTCTCGTACGCCACTTCCTCGTCAAGGGTCAACTCGTCCAGGTCGGCACCCGCCGTGCTGATCTCGCGATAGCGAATCTCACGCACCGTCGCACCATCACCCCGAGCAGCCAGGCGGTTCTCAACGAGCTGGCGCAGGTTGGGCTTCTTGTTGCCCACCATAATGTCGTCGGAGCTAAAGTCACGAATCATACGGCTGATGCGACAGAACGCCGGCGTCACCACGATGTCGTCGGCCAACACATCGAGCAGCTCTTCCTCGGTATAGGGACGCCACTCGCCGCGCTCATAGCAGCCCACCAGACGCGAGCCCTCGATGAGCGCGCACGGGTAGACCTTGATCTCGTCGGGCATAAAGGCCCCTTCGGTCATAAAGCGCTCGTAGTCGCGCTTGTCCCCCTCGGGTGTGGCGCCCAATAAGTTGAGCATAAAATGCGCATGGATCTTAAAGCCAAAGAGGCGCGCAAGCGAAAACGCCTGCTCGATCTGAGCCACCGAAATGCGACGCTCGTTGATATCGAGCAGGTGCTGGTCGAGACTCTGGATACCCATCTGAATCTTGGTGCAGCCCAGACGACGAATGAGCGTGAGCGCCTGTGGCGTCACGGCATCGGGGCGGGTCTCGATAACGAGCCCCACCACGCGATGCTTCGCCGTCTCGTTGATGCGCTGCTGACGCTCAAGCTCCCCCATCGTTG
>URWQ01000186.1 GCA_900551635.1 uncultured Collinsella sp.
GCCGTCAAAACGGTTGCGACGGCGCGGTTGGCAACGCCCTTGACGTTGACGGCCTTGGCCCGAGGCTCAAAGTGTTGTGGACTGTAGTTTGCCATGGCTTTCTCCCTTTGACACGGATGTATCCATACGTATCAAACGGTAGCTGTCGATTTTTGAATTCTGTTGCGCAACATTGGCGACCAGCGTATTTTTTGAAATTCGTGCTCCTGTGCTTCACAATTTCGTCACATTTGAAGGAGCTGGTGCATCATATTTTCGCGGGATGGAATTAAGCCTGTGATTTGCATTTGCTCCCGCGTCATCCGCCCTATCGGATTCCACATCCAACAGACACCCCGCCCGCCACGGTGTAGAGTTAGGACAACGGGCGCGTTGCGCGGACCGCGCTGGAACGAGGTGGACATGGAACTTGACAAACAACAGATCAAGCGACTGCGCGAGCGTCATCATCGGCGTCACGGCATCCGCCCCGCTCATAGCGAAGCCATGGAAAACATCACCCGCTTCCTCAAGCGCGCATTCAACATTCGCGAGGGACGCGCGCCCTATCACGTGATCCGCAAGCGTTTTGTAAACGGCGCGCGTCTGACTGGCTCTCACCTGTGTATCCTCATCATCGCCATGCTCATCGCAAGCATCGGCCTCGATATCGATTCGGACATCGCCATCGTGGGCGCCATGCTCATCTGCCCGCTCATGGGCTCGGTTCTTGCCATGGCATATGGCATTGCCACGCTCGACCGCGAGATCACCGTCGAGGCCATTGCCAGTCTTGCGCTGCAAATGGTCTTTTGCCTGGTCACGTCCACGCTGTATTTTAAGCTCTCGCCCCTTGGCACCACCACGGCCGCCATCATCGACAACTCGACACCCACCATATGGGACCTTGCCGTCGCGCTCGCGGGCGGCTTTGCGGGCGGGCTGGGCAACTCGCGCGATCAGGAACCCGCCACGCTCATCGCCGGCGTGGCCGTGGCAACCGCGCTCATGCCGCCCCTGTGCGCGGCGGGTTATGGCATCGCCATCGCGAGCGGGTCGCTGTTCCTCTCAGCCCTCTACGAGTTTGGCATCAACGTCGTCTTTATCGCGCTGGCGGCCGAAGCCGTATTGCTTCTTTTACGTGTACCGCTCAAGCGTGATCTCAACGGCGACGGCATTGTGACCGCCGAGGAAAACGCCGAGGTCGACGAGCTGTCACGCAAGGTGCGCCGCCGCATTATTGTGGGCACGGTAGTCTTTGCCATCCCCTGCATCGTTATGACCGCGGGTTCCATTGGCTCGGCGCAGGCCGGCGTGCAGGACGGCTACGGTGTCACCGAAACTACGCGCGAACTTGCCGCGGTGCTGCCGGGCTTTAAGGATTACACCGTCGCCGTCGAGACCTCGGCTACCGAAGGGGACGAGGAAGGCATTGTAGAGCGCGAAATCGTCGCCCATGTGACGACAAGCGAGGCGCTCGGGGCACACGACCGTCACGTCGCCCGTAAGCTCATCGACCTCAATGTGCCCGATCTCGACCGCGTGGAATTTGATGTGGAGTAATGCGGAGCATGGGATGGCTCCCGCGCACAGGCGCAAGTCGCGGCGAGGCTCAGACGCGACGCAGGCACAAGCAAAAAACGGGACGTAGTTCACGTCCGCGCCCCGCTCGCTGTTTTATTGCCGTGAATCAGACGTCCGCATCGACATCGCCAGACTCCACCGTAAACGCCGGATCGGTGCTCACAAGATAAAATCGGGTCACCTTGCTATCTCTAAATAGATAGAGCTGGCCCTGCTCGCGTCGGCGTGACATATACGCCACGTGGACCGTACCGAATTCTTCGCCGTTTTCCTTCTTTAATATCAGGATGTTGGGGTCATCCGTACGCTTAAACTGCCCGTCAACGCAGCTGCCGTCTTTGTCGACCAGTTGCCACCGATGGTTATCCTCTTCAAGAAAGGCCAGGGTTTCCAGACTCGTCTTGTCGTCCCGATAGTAACCGTCAATGGCAAACCCTTCGGAAGCGCATTTCTGCATATAGGACGTTTCTCGGCTTATAGCAAACAGCCCTGTAGCGCCCAGGAGCACAGCTAGGCAGACCACTGCAAGGGTTATCGAAATAGCACGGCGACCCATGTTAGCCCAACCGATAGTTGTTTAACGGAGCGTGAAACATACCTGGAACCTCCGATATCAGGGGGAACGTCGCCAGCAGGCTGGCGACAACTATATGTTTCTGACATCAAACCATATGGCTGCCACTCGCGGAGGGGGCATCGGCGAACGGCGTGTTTTCATACTCCATTGGTCAAACCTAAGCGCGGCCCTACAGCTCGTACTTGTACACGCGGTAGATGTACTTCTCGGCTTCCATTTCGTAGGCGGCGATGGGCAGTCCATAGCGATCGTACTCGGCAAAGGTCTTGGCCATGCCCGATGCCACAAGTATGCTATTCGAATCGCCGACGCGCTGCACGCTACTTACGTAACCTGAGAACGGCACTGCGATCTGGTCCACAAGCTCGTAGGTGCGCGCGGTCTCGTCCACCGTAAAGATGCGCCCAAACGAATGCGTCCCCTTACTGTAGTCGGTCACCACCGCGGCGCCCAGCTGGCCCCAGTCGAACTTGGGATAGCGCTCGGTCGCACCAAAGTTGTTGTCGTATAGCAGCACCTGGTAGCGACCAGTCGCTGCCGTGTCAGAACTCGGCAGATACGTCACGCTGTGCTGGCCTGCATTGAGCGAGAAATCGCCCTGGGCCTGCAGCAGCTTGTCCTCAAAGCCCGAGCCGGCCCATTGCCACTCCTTTCTATTTCTGGGTCCATCTTCTCACTGTTGGCGGCCGGAAATGATCCGTTTTCCTCCGACCCCGAGGGATCATTTTTAGTACTTGAAGAAGCCCTCGCCCGAGCTTTCGCCCAGCTTGCCTTCGTCGAGCATTTTCTTGAGGACGGACGCCATGGCCTTAAAGTTGTAGGGCATCATCATCTTTTTGAGCAGTGGGCTCACCAGGCCCGGCACCTTCTGATACTGCATGACGATGTTGTAGGCCGTCTGGATACCCACCGTGTCGAATACGCGGAACGGGCCCTTGGGAGCGCCGGTGCCACGCGTCCACGCGAGGTCGATGCTCTTGGGATCGCTCACGCCCGAGACGTACAGATCAAGGCCCGAAAGCAGCCACGGTACCAGCATGGAATTGAGCAGATAGCCGTTCTTTTCCTTGTTGACGGGCAGGGCAAGCATACGAATATCGTTGGCAAAGTCGACAAGCTCATCGAAATAGCGCTTGTCGGTCTGGTCCTGTGCCATGACCTCGGTCATGTTGTTCTTCCAGATAGAGTTGGCAAAGTGCAGCGACAGGTACTTCTCGGGGCGGCCGGTGTACTTGGCAAAGGTACTCGGCAGCAGCGTGGAGGAATTGGTCACGACGACGGTCTTTTGCGGAAGGACCGGGGCGAGCTTCTTGTAGAAGTCAATCTTTGCCTGGGTATCCTCAGCCATAGACTCGATGACCAAATCGGCGTCGGCCACTGCCTTGGCAAGATCGAGCTCCAGCTTGAGTGTGGAGTAGGCGCGCTCAACGGCGGCGAGTGCCGCCTCTTTGTCGAAGGGCTTG
>URWQ01000187.1 GCA_900551635.1 uncultured Collinsella sp.
CAGGATCAACCCGGCAAGCATGAGCGACACAATAATCGACGAACCGCCGTAGCTAATAAATGGCAACGGTTTGCCCGTCATGGGAAACACGTTGAGGATGCCCAACGCGTTAATCAAAAACTGCACCGCGAGAATGACCGCGGAGCCAGACGCCATAAGCGCGCCCCGACGATCGGTCGCCTGCTCGGCAATGCGAAACGCCGAATAGATCAGCATCGCAAACACCAAGAAGAACAGCACGGTTCCGACAAAACCGACTTCCTCGCCAATGATGGCCAGGATGTAGTCATTGTGCGCCTCGGGCAGATACGAGTACTTCATGGTTGAGTTGCCGATGCCACGGCCGAACAGACCGCCCGAGGCAAAGGCCATGATGGCAAGCGTGGCCTGATAGCCGTCACCATACTCGTCGGCCCAAGGGTTCAAGGCAACCTGAATACGCACCATACGGTATGGCTCTGCGACAAGCGCAATCACGATCACGAGAATGCCGAAGATTAGCACGCCGATGATAAATCTGGGGTCGAGACCCGCAAACAACGCCATGCACATGAGGGTCAACAGGATGATCAGGACAGTACCGAAATCGGGCTGGATAAAGATCAGAAAGAGCGAAATGCCCAGGTAGATGCCCATCTTGCGAAGGAATTCGTTGATGTTGCCACCGGGCGAAAAGAAGCGATCAAGCATGATGGCCGAATACGCAATGGCAAATGGCTTTAAAAACTCGGAAGGCTGGAACTGAATACCGGCGATGTTGAGCCAGCGCGTGGCGCCGCGGCTGCCGCTGCCCACCAAGAACACCAGAAGCAGTAGCCCCATCATGCCGATAAGGAAGATCCTGAGCACATCCTCCCCAAACCAGCTGTCCGGCAAAACGCGCACGATGGCAATCAGCGCCAGAACGCCGACCACGGCAAACGCGGCCTGTCGACCCAGAAAAAACGTCGCCGAGCCATTCTCGTGCAGCGCCTCGACCGAAGACGCCGAGTACACCATCAGCAGGCCAAAGCATACCAAGGTAAACAAGCAGGCCATGAATATCAAACGGGGACGCATGATACGGGCGGGAACGCCGGCAATATAGCGTTCGCTAAACGACTGCCCGCCGCGGCCGGAACGCGGTGTGGTGCGACGTGAGGAAGCACGGTCCGAGTCGGGCCTCCTCATACCTTGTCGGGGGCTCTCCTCTCTCACCGCAACCCCTATTCCATTTGTGATTTCGCTGTAGCGGCAAGCTGAGCCACGTAGTCCTTAAACACGCGGCCGCGCTCCTCATAGCCCGAGAACTCATCGAACGAAGAGCAGGCAGGAGAAAGTAAGATCACGTCACCACGGCTCGAAAGCGAACGGGCAACGTCCACGGCGTCGCGCAGGTCATCCGCCTGGGCGATATCCACATCGCCATCGACATCAGCCTCGTCCATAGCGGCGGTGAAGCGCTCGCGCGCATCGCCAAAGCAGACGACCGAGCGCACGTTGTCCATAACGACGCGCGCGAAGTCCGTGAGCGGCGTGCCCTTATCGTGGCCGCCGAGCAGCAAGATCACGTCGTCATCGGGAAATGCCGTCAGTGCCTTCTCGACCGCATCGGTGTTAGTCGCCTTGGAATCGTTGACGTAGCGCACGCCGTCAATCTCGCCACACGGCTCCACGCGGTGCTCGAGCGGCTGGAACGAGGCCAGACCGCGGCAGACACCGTCGACATCGGCACCGACTGCCAAGGCAGCCGTGGCAGCGCACAGGGCATTGATAACATTGTGATGGCCCGAGATCTTGAGCTCGGATGTAGCGATGAGCGGGGTCTCGACACCCTTCAGACGCACGATCATCTTGCCATCGCGCACAAAGGCGGCATCCTCGCCCTCAGGCTCGTCAAAGGCAACCTTGCAGATGCGACGACCCGGCGTGTAGATGTACTCATCGAACTCGTGAATGCCGGCGTCTTCGACGTCGACAACCACCAGATCGTCATCGACCATATTGTCAAACAGTTTGATCTTGGCAAGCGCATAGTTCTTATGGCTCTTATGCCAGCCCAAGTGGTCGGGAGTGATGTTGAGCAGCACCGCCACGCGGGGGTGGAGCTCGGTTGTCGTAGCAATCTGATAGCTCGAGAGCTCAGCCACAAACCACTCGTTGTGGGCTCGGCCGTCAATCTCGTTGACCGGCGGCTCGCCGATGTTGCCGACAGCAACGCTGGCCTCGCCGGCAGCCTTAAGCAGATAATCAGTCAGCGACGTGGTGGTCGTCTTGCCGTTGGTGCCCGTGATGGCAATCCAGTTATCGGGCGACAGGCGATAGGCAAACTCGGGCTCACCCATAATCTGGGCGGCATGCTCGCGCCCAGCCTTAAAGAAGCCCGAGAACTCCGAGATGCCCGGGCACGTCACGCATACGTCATAGGCGCCCTCGACCTGTTCGGTCCCATAGACAAACGACGCACCAGCAGCCTCGAGCGCACGCGTGGCGTCATTGGGCTCAGAGGTGCCACCGCCATACACGGTAACGGCACTTACGCGCTCGGGATGTGCCAGCGCCCAGCGGGCGACATCGAGACCGGATTTGCCCTGACCCAAAACGAGCAGGCTAAAGACATCAGCAAGAGACATGAAAGACCACTATCCCAACTGGAAGAACAGAGCAAGGCCAACGGCACCAAAGGCAGCAGCGATAATCCAAAAACGGATGACGACCTTGGTCTCGGCCCAGCCCTTCTTTTCGAAATGATGATGGATGGGCGCCATAAGGAAGACGCGCTTGTGCGTAAAGTGGAAGTAGACAACCTGAATCATGACCGACAGGGTCTCAACGATAAACAGGCCGCCGATGATAAGGGAGACGACCTCGGTGTTGGTCATGATGGACGTGCAGGCAAACGCGGCGCCCAGGGCAAGCGAGCCGGTATCGCCCATAAAGATGCTCGCCGGATAGCAGTTGAACCACAGAAAGCCCAAGCAGGCACCGGCACACGCGGTGCAGAAGATGGACAGGTTCACGTCTCCGTGCAAAAACGCCATGGCAGCCATGGCGAGCATGGCAATCATGGAGGTGCCGCCAGCAAGACCGTCAAGGCCATCGGTCAGGTTCACGGCATTAGAAAGACCGGCGATCATCAGCCAGCAAAAGACAATGTAGAGCCACGGGAACGAAAGGCCGCAGATGGTGGTCGAAAGCACGCCAAGGTCAATCGTCAGGCCGCCGGGAAAACGAATCTCGGGGGCGACGCCGCACCAGTTAACGGCAAGTACCGTAAAGGTGACACAGATAATGGTTAGGCCGATCATCTTGGCATGAGGCGTCAGACCGAGCGAGCGCCCATGCGTAACGGAGGTCAGGTCGTCGATCAGGCCCAGCACGCCGGTCGCCAGCGTGGCGAGCAGCACGAGCACGAGCTCGGTGGTGAGCTTGCCCATCAGCAGGCAGGTCAGCGAAATCGCAACAAGGATGATGACGCCGCCCATGGTCGGCGTACCCTGTTTAATCAAATGACGCTTGGGGCCGTCGGCTCGGACCTGTTGGCCGATACCCTCGACCTTCAGCAGCTTGATCCACCACGGCATGAGCAGCAGCGCAATGGCAGGGGGGGCGGGTGGGTGGTGA
>URWQ01000188.1 GCA_900551635.1 uncultured Collinsella sp.
CGCCACGCCAGCGTCGGCTGCGGCTTGCGCGTGTGCGGCGCCAAGGTCGACCTCGAGCGACAGGCCCGCCTGGCGCAGACGTTCCAGCACGGCAAGGTTTTCGGGCACGGCCAGGAACTGCTTGACGCTCGCCGCAATCTTGGGACCGATGCCCTCGCACTCGGCGATGTCCTCTTCGCTCGCCAAGATAAGCTTGTCAATCGACAGGAATCGCTCGGCGATGACCTCGCCCACGCTCTTGCCCACGTGGCGGATGCCCAGGGCAAACAGCACGCGACCGAGCGGCTGGCTCTTGGACTTGTTGAGCTCGGCGATGATTTTCTCGGCCGTCTTGAGGCCCACCGGAATGGGATCGCCCTTCTTGACGCCCTTTTTGCTGTTGGAGCTGGCATAAGTGCGCCCCGTGTCCAGGCCGGCGATGTCGTCGACTGTGAGCTGGTAGAAGTCCGCGACATCGTGGATCAGCCCGGCGGCAATCATCTTGTCGACAATCTCGTCGCCCAGGCCGTCAACATCCATGCAACCGCGGCTCACCCAATGGAGCAGGCGCTCCTTGAGCTGCGCGGGGCAATCGATGGAGACGCAACGGTAAGCGACCTCGCCATCCTCGTGGACCACGGGGCTACCGCACACGGGGCAGACCTCGGGCATGTGCCAGTCGACCGAATCGGCCGGGCGCTTGTCGAGCACCGGGCCCACGACCTCGGGGATTACGTCGCCCGCCTTGTGCACGATGATAGTGTCGCCCTCGCGCACGTTTTTGCGACGGATCTCGTCGATGTTGTGCAGCGTGGCGCGCGCGATGGTGGAGCCGGCAACCGTCACCGGGTCGAACTCGGCGACCGGCGTGAGCACACCAGTGCGGCCCACCTGGATGCGAATCTCGCGCAGGACGGTCTGCTTTTCCTCGGGCGGGAACTTAAAGGCGATGGCCCAGCGCGGCGCGCGGGCGGTAAAGCCCAGATCGAGCTGCTGCTGGAAGCTATCGACCTTTACGACCACGCCGTCGATGTCGTAGTCCAGGTCACCGCGATGTTCGAGCGCCTGGGCACAGAACTCGTGAACTTCGGCCGGCGTGGCACAACGGGCCACGTTGGGGTTGACGCTAAAGCCGGCGCTACGCAGCCAATCGAGGAACTCGCGCTGGCTGTGGACGTGCAGCGGGTCGGTATCGGCGATGGCATAGATAAAGGTAGCCAAGTCGCGGCGCGCCGTGACCTTGGGATCCTTTTGGCGTAAGGATCCTGCAGCAGCGTTACGCGGGTTGGCGAAGGGGTCGCGCCCCTCGGCATCGGCCTCGTCGTTCAGACGCACAAAGCTGCCCTTAGGCATGTAGACCTCGCCGCGCACCTCAATGGTACGCTCGCGGTCGGCGCCCATATGAGCGAGCGCCGGCTCGGACAGATGCATGGGCACGTCCTTGATGGTGCGCACGTTGAGCGACACATCCTCACCTGTTGTGCCGTCACCGCGCGTAGCGGCGCGCACAAAGGTGCCGTTTTGGTAAGTAAGCGCCACGCCCAGACCGTCGATTTTAAGCTCGCAGGTATAGGTGACGCTACCGGCACCGAGCGCATCCTCGGTGCGCTGGAGCCATGCGTCGAGTTCGTCCAGGTCCATGGCATCGTCCATGGAATACATACGTGCCATGTGCGTGACCGGCATAAACTGCTCGCTCACGTAGCCGCCCACGCGCTGGGTGTAGCTGTCGGGCGTCACCAGATCGGGGTAGGCAGCCTCGATTTCCTGCAGTTCAACGAGCATTTTGTCGAATGCGGCATCCGTGATCTCGGGCGCATCGAGCATGTAGTAGCGATAAGCGTGGTAATCGAGCTCGTGGCGCAGCTCGGCCGCACGCGCTGCCGCCTGGGCACGGGCATCGTCCGGTGCAGCGGTATCCATGCTCGTGGGCGTTTCGGTATCGATGTCCACGCCGTCACCAAACAGGCTCGATTGCTCCATAGCGGCACTCCTTCGCTCGATTTCAAACGGATACAAGAGTACCACCGGTCGCGATGGAGCCAAATCGCCCTTTCCAACCGCACCGAATCGGCAGCCGCCAGACCGGGTGGATCGCGCAATCAAACCATGCCCTTGCCATTTCCAAATGGTCCGTTTTCCTCCGTCCCCAACGGATCAATAAGAAAAGAGGGGCTGTCCCACGTTGATGGGACAGCCCCTCTGGCATCGGTATGTGCGATGCGGCTCGTTAGAAACCCTGACCGTAGCCCTGGCCCTGCTGGCCCAGCAGCTCCTCCAGATACTGGCGCAGCTGCTCGTCGGTAATACCGCCGTTGCCGGTGTCAGTCGCGCTGTCGTCCTGCTGCTGGTTCTGCAGCTCCTCGTCGGAGCCAAGCTCGACGGTGACCTTCTTCTCGTCCTTGCCGCGCATGAGCGTGATCTCGACCTTCTCGCCCACGTCGTGGCTGCGCAGCGCGATGATCAGGCCATCGGCGCTCGAGATCTCGTCGTCGCCCAGCTTGGTAATGACATCGCCCTCTTGGATGCCGGCCTTTGCGGCAGGACCGTCCTCAACGACGCTCGCCACGTACGCACCGCTATCGGTGCTCAGCTTGTTAGTGCGAGCGTTGAGCGCGTTGACGCTCGAAAGCGTGGCTCCCAGGTACGGGTGCACCGGCGTCTTGCCGCCGATGATCTGGTCGGCAATGTCCTTGGCGTAGTTAACGGGAATAGCAAAGCCCACGCCCGAGCTGGAGCCCGAGTAGCTCTCGATGAGCGAGTTGATACCCACCAGCTCGCCATTGTCGTTGACGAGCGCGCCGCCGGAGTTGCCCGGGTTGATGGCGGCATCGGTCTGGATCATGTTGGCGTAGATGGTGTTGCCGCTGGTAGAGCTCATAGCCGTGGAGCGATAGAGCGCCGAGACGATACCCGTGGAGACAGACTGCTCGTTGCCGAACGGCGAACCGATCGCCATGACCCACTCGCCCACGTTGAGCTTGGAGGAGTCACCGATCTCGATCGGCGTGAGCTTGGAGGCGTCGGCGTCCTTGAGCTTGATGACGGCCAGGTCGCTCGAGGCGTCGTTGCCCACGAACTCGGCCTCATAGGTGGTGCCGTCGTCCATGGTCACCACGTACTGGTCGTAACCATCGACCACGTGGTTGTTGGTGAGGATGTGGCCCTCGGTATCGAGCACCACGCCCGAACCGACGCTGCCCGAGCTATCCGACTCATCAGCAGACTGCGAAAGCGAGCCATTCTGGCTGCCGCTCGAAGTGGCGGTGATGGAAACGACGGAGGGCAACGCCTTGGCAGAGACGGCCTCGGCCAGCGTGGTGTCCTCGGAGTCAATCGTGATCTTTTGCGTCGAAGAACCCGAAGCACCCGCCGTCACGGCATTCTTTCCGCCGCCAATATTGAGCGTGCCGCTCATAATGAGCGCAATGACCAGCAGGGCTCCGCAGGCACAGCCGGCGAGTGCCGTAATAAAGATCGGCAGCTTTTTGGTCTTGGTCTTGACCACCGTGTGCTTGTTTACAACCTGCTGACCGCCCAGCGGCTGGCCGGTCTGTGTATCGTAAGCCTGCACGTAGGGAATGTTACTGCCCGCAGGGGGGCGCTCCCCCCCCTTTGTGGT
>URWQ01000189.1 GCA_900551635.1 uncultured Collinsella sp.
AAGACGGAAAGCACATTAAGTGCTTTCCTTTGCGTGCGGAACTCGCGACAAACTTCATGCCCTCCGGTCCGCCCTGGGAGCCAGGTTGACTAACTAGGGCCCGGCATTCAGAAAAGTCAGTGCAGCAAAATGGCGATGCGGATGGAATGCACAAGATAGGGGGCACGTTGTTGGGACGCGCTCTTTTAAGTTGCGGTGGAATAGTTCCTGTTTTTGGGCTTGAAGGCCGATTTTAGGGACTATTTCACCGCAACTGAGGGGTGGGATGTGGGGTTAGCGCTCGTAAATCAAGTTGCCTGCCAGGTAGGTGGCTTGGACTTTGGTGGCTTGAAGTTCTTGGGGGTCGATGGTGAGCGGGTTTTGGTCCAGGACTACCAGGTCGGCATACTTGCCGGGCTCCAAGCTGCCGAGGTTTTGCTCGTCGCCCGCTGCATAGGCGCTGCCCAGGGTGTAGTTGCGCAGGGCTGTTGCTGCATCGATGCGCTCGCTCGGTAACCAGCCGCCCTCGGGCCAGTGGCTTTTGGGATCCTGGCGCGTGATAGCCGTGTAGAGCACGTTCATGCTTGTAACAGCTGTGATGGGGCTATCGGTGCCGAAGGCTTGGCGGATGCCGCGCTGCTTATAGGTCGCAAACGGCCACATGATGCGGCTGCGTTCCAGGCCCAGATCGCGCTCGGGGCCGCCCGGGTCGAGTGTAATGTGACAGGGCTGGCTCGAGGCAACGACGTTAAGCTTGCGTAGACGATCGATGTCCTCGGGCAAGAGGTTCTCCAGGTGCTCGAGCGTGTTATGGCCGTGCTGGGGCAGGCCGTACAGTTCGGCGGCCTCCTCAAAGATATCGAGCGCGGCATGGATAGCACCGTCGCCGATGACATGGATGCGCACGGTATGGCCGCGCTCCGCGGCCGCCAGAACCAGCTTGCGCATGCGCTCGGCAGGAACCGTCAGGCGACCTTGATCGCCCGGGAAGCGCGGGTTGGTATAGGGCTCGGTGAGATAGGCCGTGTGTTCGCTCGACACGCCGTCGAAGAACTGCTTAAAGCCTGGCGCCGAAAGCAGCGCGTTGTTCGCGTAACGTACCTGCAGCTCTTCCAAGCGCGATTGGTCATCCAGCAGCGTGGGAAACAAATGGGCTCGGATGCCCAACTTGCCGGCTGCCTGCAGTTTGTCGTAGACGTCGTCGCGGATAAAATCGCAGCCCGGCATGGGCATGAGCGACATATCGCATATCGAGGTGATGCCCTGCTCGGCCATACGCCTCATTTGATCGGCGTAAGCACTTGCAATGCGATCCTCGCCCAGCCATTCAAGACAGCGCGGCAGCAGCTGCATAGCAGCTGCCTCGTGGGCGATACCCGTAAGCTCACCGTTTGAGTCTTTGTCGTAACTGCCACCCGCCGGAGGCTCGCTGTCGCGTGTCACGCCGAGGGCTTCGAGTGCGCGGCTGTTGAGCCAAAGCGTGTGCCCGTCGCCCGAATACATAGCGCAGGGACGATCGGGGAATGCCACATCGAGCGACGCCTTGGTAGGATGCTCGGGCGGGTCCCAACGGTAGTCGCGCCAGCCCTGCGTCACAACCCAAGCGTCGCCGGGCAGGTCCTGGGAAAACTCGAGCGCATGTTGCACCAGCGCCGCCTCGGACGTGCCCATATCCATGAGCATGTACGGCGAGGAACCGACCGAGGTATGGAAGAAGTGCAGATGAGCGTCATGGAAACCGGGGCAGACAAACTGCTCGCCGTAGTCGATAACCGACGTAGCGGCAGGAGCGGCGGCGATCACGTCATCGGGCGCACCGACTGCGACGATACGGTCGCCTGCGATGGCAATCGCCAGCTCGCGGGTGGTATCGATGCCGTCTTGCGCGGTAAAGACGTTCTTGGAGCGGATAATCCGATCGATATGTTGCATGGGCATCCCCATCTCTGGCAGGAAATTCAACACCCCCGAGTGTACTCCCCCGCCCTTGTAACAAAACCCCAAGCGGCAAACGGCAACTTTACCAGCCCTAGCGGCAGGTGGCATACTGGAGAGAGCCTGTACGATTTTGCGATCAACCCAGCAAGGAGCAAATCGACCATGACGAAGACCAAGGCACAGCAGATTATGGCGGCGACCGAGGCTGACGACGTCACCGCGGCCATCCAAGATATCGCTACCGAGTTTGAACCCTACATCATCAAGCAGCGCCGGCACTTCCATAAGCACCCGGAGCTGAGCCTTGCCGAGGAGCGCACGACCTCCGACATCGCCAACCAGCTCGACGCCATGAATATCCCCTACGAGCGTCCCCTTAAGACGGGCCTTGTGGCGACCCTTCGCGGCACCGCGCCCGACGCCTATCGCGAGGACGGCACGCCACGCCGCCGTATCCTGCTGCGCGCGGATATCGACGCCCTGCCCGTCACCGAGCAGACCGGCGAGGAGTTCGCCAGCGTCAACGAGGGCTGCATGCACGCCTGCGGCCACGACTGCCATATCGCCATGATGCTCGGAACGCTGCAAATCCTGCGCCATATGACCGACGACATCCACGGCGAAGTTCGCATCGTATTCCAGCCCAGCGAGGAAAACGGCCAGGGCGCCAAGCTCATGATCGGCACGGGTGTGCTCGACGGCGTCGATGGCGCCTACGCCGCGCACATTTGGAGTGAGGTCGACGCCGGCACCGTGAGCTGCGAGCCCGGTCCGCGCATGGCCAATACCGACTGGTTCCGCATCGATGTCCGCGGCACCTCGTGCCATGGCGCCATGCCCCAGCGCGGCCACGACGCCGTCATGGTTGCCGCCGAAATTGTCAACGCCCTGCAAACCATCGTTTCGCGCGAAATCAGCCCCTACGAGCCGGCCGTCATCACCGTCGGCGAGCTGCACGGCGGCACCGCGCGCAACGTTATCGCCGGCACGGCCTACCTCGCCGGCACAGTGCGCACCTACGGCGATTCGACCCACGAGGAAATGCCGGAGCTTATGCGCCGCATCGTGGAGCATACCGCGGCAGCTCTGGGCGCCGAGGCAGAGCTCACCGACTACACCATCGCCAACTACAAGGTCGAAAACGACGCCGCCTCGAGCGAGCGCTGCCGTCAGGCTGTAATCAAGTGCCTGGGCCCCACCGGCCAAGGCCATTATCGCGGCACGCTCTCGGGCGAGGATTTTTCGGAGTACCTGCGTCGCGTACCGGGCGTGCTCGCCTTTGTAGGTACGCGCAACCCCAAGATTGGCGCCACGTACGCCCAGCATTCCTGCTTCTACAAGATTGATGAGAGCGTGTTGGCAAAGGGCTCCATGGTGGCCGCCCAATATGCCATCGACTTTTTGGCCGAGCCCACGCAAGAGGAGCTCGACGGCCCCGCGATTACCGCGGTCGCCGAAACCAATCCCGACCTGGCAGCCAAGCTACGCTCTGCGAAGGCAACGGCCGCCGAGGCCCGCGACGCCATGCACGACGCCCGCACCGCCCGCCATGCCGCCATCAAGGGCATCCACGACGCACGCGCTGCTGCACGCCGTGAGGAAAAGCACGACGAGTAATCGATTCGCTGGCATCTCGCAGTCATAGCCACATCGCGATGTCAAAGCGGGGGCGGACGTTT
>URWQ01000190.1 GCA_900551635.1 uncultured Collinsella sp.
AAGATCCATGCCGCTCACGCCCCCCCACCGTGCCCGCCTGCCACTCGGCAGCCTCGCCCCATGGCGTACCAGGGCCGTACAGGCGACGCACTGCGCGGTTGTAGCCGCCCACGGAAGCATCCACACGCCCCTGCTCGTCGGCAACGCCGGCAGCAAGCTCGACCTCGTCTGTCGCAATGCCGGCGGCCCGATAGCGCTCGCGGCGCTCTGTTACCACGCGTGGTGGCGGGTGGGAGCGTCACCGAGCAGGCGCCCCGCCTCGGCACGGCTGATGCCCGGACGCGCCAACATGGGGTTTGCCGCCACGCCGGCGACGGCATCGTCATTGAGCGCACGGAAAAGCTCCGACATAAACCACGTTTGATACCTTTGCGGATAGTCGCTCCAGGTACCGCCGAGTACAATGAGCTCGATCTTATCGGTCGCATGACCCATCTGCGAAAGCGCCGTCAAACGGGCACTCACCTGCAGATACGGATCGAAGCAGTTTTGCTCTGCACGGGCGCACGCCGGCTCGGCGTGCAGATAGCTCTTGGGCATGCGCAGATCATTGGGACAAAACAGGCAATCGCCCGAGCATGGCCAGGGCTTGGTGATAACGGTAATGGTCGCTACGCCCGAAGCCGTGCGACGAGGCTTCATGCGTAGCACCTGCAGCAGTTGACGCTCTAGCTCGGCGTCGACATTCCATACCGTCCAACGAGCCGGCTCCTCGCGCTTCACCCGCTGGTAAAACGGCAGCAGGCGACGCTTGGCCAGATCGCGCTTGTCGGCACCCTCACGGCGTGCCTCGGCATGTATCAGTTTGACGAGCGCTTTGTCGTCCACGGTCTCGCCGCGACGCAGAGCCTCGAGTATGTTCAAGATAATCTGTTCCATGCCCCCATTGTAAAGGCAAAGGCGCCGAAGCCAATCTCGGCTTCGACGCCTTCATCAAACAGCGCGTCTATATCTTCGCCTAGGCTTTCGTCTGCCTCACTACTCCGAATCAAACGACATGTCGCCCGAACCGACCTCAAAACGATACGTGGCAGACTTATCGCCGTTATCGAATTCAAGATTCAAAACGGTCTCGCCGTCGTAGCCAAGCGGAAGGAAATCGCTCTCGAAGTCGCCGCTGCCCAAGGCGAGGCTCGCCTTAAAGCCCGTCGAGTTCGGAACCGTCATCTCCACATCGCCCGAGCCCACACTCACGTCCATCGACTTCGCGGGGGCCTGGTAGAGCTCGAACGTCACATCGCCCGAACCGACCTCGGCATTCAGGGTATCGGTCACGGTGCCCGCGAACTCGATGTCTCCCGAGTCCAACGTCAAATCGAAGTCGTGGCACGCAATGTCCGTAATCGTCAGATCCCCCGACCCCACATTCGCCGAAATGTCCATCATGTTATCGGCAAGCTCGCGCGGCAGCTCGATGGTGACCGTACGGTCAAGCGCACGCTCGTCATCGCAGTCGAACTGGTTAATCTTGAGCGTAGAGCCCCTAATCTCGGCCAGATTTTGCGTGGCAGCATCGTAAGCAGTTACTCCTTTTGCAACGCGACCACTCTCGATGACACGCACCGGTCCATCGGAAACGTACTTAATATCGACCGTACCCGACGTCACATCCAGGTCAAGGGACTGGAATGAGTCGGCATCGAAGGTTTCACTCGAAAGCTTTTGAGACTGAGCGGAGTAAATACCGTCATCAAAAACATCGTCCTCGTCAAACGCATCGTCCATACCAGACAAGCCGGATACAACATCGTTAAGATTCCACGGTCCATCAAAATGAATCAAAGTCCGCGAAGTGCCAACGACAAGCCCGATGATGAGCACAAACGCTCCGATGCCAATGCCCAAGCGCCTCTTAGACTCATGCGAGAGCTTCATCATTCATCACCTTCTTTGGCGCTCGACTCAGCGGTGGTCGCGGCAGCCATGTCAGCGTCAACCGCTGTGGAAACGTCCTCCCCCTTAGTCCTAGCGACCGCCGGCGCCGGACCAACCTGAATATCCCCGCGCGCCCAATCACCATCGAGCGCACGCGCCACCCAGTGATAGATGGGAATCGTAAAGAAGATCAGCGCGGCAAAGGGGCCGGCACCAAACAGGAACATCAGCAAAAAGAACAGCAGCCAGCACACGGCCCAATACGGGAACGACTGGAACGGGCCCTTCACCGGAGTCGAGCCAACCGCAGTGCCACTCGTCGCCTGCGCCGTAGCGGCATTGGCGGCCTGCGCACTCCAGCTTGCCGCCTGCGCCGCCTTGGCCGCGGCATCACTTGCCTGCGTAGCTGCCTCCGTGGCGCGTGCCGCCGCCTCATGGGTGCGGGCGCGCTCCGCCGCCTCGGCCTCGCGCTGACGGGCGCGGTCCTCGTTCTCAAACTCGATATCGTCCTCGATCTCATCGCTCGGATTGAGCAGCTCGTCCAGGCTCACGCCATAGAGTTTGGCAAGCGAGATCAGATTCTCGGTATCGGGCGAGCTCTCCGCACGCTCCCATTTACTGACCGCTTGGCGCGACAGTCCCAGCTTTCGTGCAAGCCCTTCTTGGCTAAAACCCTTGCTGCGACGAAGGTCGGCGAGCCGCTGCGCAGTTTCCACATTCATGGTTCCTCCTATGTGATGCCAGCCGTGCCGCCGGACCGTTTTTGTTCTTAAGGCGCCTTGCACAGTTAAAAATGTATCCGCCACCGCCAAAAGCATGCCACCTATTCTAGTGAGATTTTTGACAACCGGCGGTTGCGGGTGCATATGAGCTGCGGAAATATGTCCAAACAAAGCAATGACCCGTAGCTTGGTTGTCCCCGTTGCAGCGTTAACGGTAGTATGGTCGTACTGTTAATTCCGCACCGCCAACGGAGGGAGTTCCGCGCCGTGAACCGCGATTTCGCCTCATCGCTCATCCAGCTCAACAATACGTTCTATCGCGAGCACTCCGCCTCCTTCTCCGATACGCGCCAGGCCCCGTGGCCCGGCTGGGTGCGCACCATGGATATCGCACTCGGGCAGCTCGACGTCGCCACGATCGAGCATCCCGTCCGCGTCTTCGATCTTGCCTGCGGCAATATGCGATTCGAGAACTTTGCCGCCGGCGGCGCACTTGCCGCCAAGGGCGTCGACGGCGCAAACCCCTCGGCGGATGCCAGCTGCCCGTTTGAGTTCTATGGTGTCGACTCGTGTCAGGATTTGGCTATCGATGCACGCGGCCACGCCCTGCGCATTCCCAACCTGCACTTCCAGGAACTCGACGTGCTCGACGCTCTCATGAAGCTCAACCCCGCCGAGACGCCCGACGTGCTTTTCGACGCCCCACTCGCCGACATCTCGGTCTGCTTTGGCTTTATGCACCACGTACCGTCATGCGAGTACCGCGTACGCGTGCTCGACGCCCTGGTGCGGCAGACGCGCCCAGGCGGCATCATCGCCATCAGCTTTTGGGAGTTCATGAACGACGAGCGCATGGCGCGCAAGGCCGTTCGAGCCGAGGCCCGCGCCGAGCTCACCCCGCCGTTTGAGGGTTACGATTCAGCGCAGTTTGAAGCCGGCGACCACCTCATCGGCTGGGAA
>URWQ01000191.1 GCA_900551635.1 uncultured Collinsella sp.
GAGCTCGAGGGACCAAAAGCCCCCGGTGGGCCCCCCGCGGCTATCGGTGACAAAGTCGATGACCTCGGCCGTCAGCACCACGGGAGCCCCCTCAGGCGCATGGGCGCCACCGGCGCGATACTCAATCTGAGCACCGGGCTTCAGGCGCTTACCCGGCTTGACCAGACACTCCCAAACATGGCCCAGCGGGTCAATATCCTCGCGGCGCTTGAGCAGCAGCGTCTCGACCACGCCGCCCGAGCCGGCCTTGCGACCGATCAGGCGGGCCGGCATCACGCGCGTCTTGTTGATGACGAGCACATCGCCCGGCTCGATATAGTCGATGATGTCGCGGAAGATGCGGTGCTCGACGGTGCCGCCGTGCTCCATTGGCATTCCCGCCTGGGAGCCTTTGCGATCCACCACCAGCAGGCGGCAGGAGTCGCGCGGCTCGGCAGGCGCCTGGGCAATCAGTTCCTCAGGAAGGTTATAGTCAAAATCATCGGTACGCATAGACACGTCGGATACTCCTTATATAGCTTAAGTCCGTTCTACATCCTAGCAGGCTGACGTCCCAAATGAACTACTTTTTGGCAGCTTTGCGCTCATCACGGATGCGGGCGCGGTCCATGGCCGCCTCGACGGCCGAGAATCGGCAGCCGCAATAATTCTGCCGATACATGCCCAGCTCGCGCGAACGGCGAGTCGCCTCGGGGTAATACGGGCGAAAATCGCGAATGACCGGCGTAAGCCCGCGGGCGGCAGCCAGACGCTCCAACACATCATTGCAGGTCTCGAACAGCTGATACGGTGAGACGGCGAGCGTCGTGCCCACGAACTCAAACCCGCGCTCCTGGGCCACGCGGCACGCCTCGGCCAAGCGCAAGGCATAGCACGCGCGACAGCGACGGGGCCGATCGGCACCCAGTGGGGCCACGCCGGCCTCCCAGCGCTCGCGGTCCTCCCCCGCCTCGATGAGCTCGATGTCGCCATCGGCACACCACCGGCGCAGCTCGTCCAAGCGCCGCTGCCATTCATCGCGAGGCTGAATATTGGGATTGGTCCAGCAGATTGTGGGCTCAAACCCTTCCTCGCGCAGCAGGCGAACCGGCTCCAGCGAGCACGGCGCACAGCAAGCATGCAGCAGCAACGGCTTCATCAACATCCCCGTCCCAGAAAAATCATCCCAAAGACTACCTTGCGAAAAAACGGACACCAAAGGACGTGTCCTCGCAGGCGACAATGCGACGGTCGCGCAGGATGGTCCGCACGTAATACCAATCGCCCACACAGCCCGACAAGTGCAGACCAGCCGCCAAGTAGCACAGCAGCGGATAGCCCGAGAACGCAAACCCCAGGGCAAACGCCACCGTCAAGGCAACCGTCGGCGCTAGGCAAATGACCATGTACCTCACACGCGAATACACCACGCCCTCGGCGCAGGCGTAAATCATGCAGGTTTCGCGATTCGCCCCGAAGGTCACCCGCACGCCCGCAGGCGCCAGCAGCTTAAAAAACACACCGTGCACCAGCTCGTGCACGGCAAATGACGCCGCCGAAACCGCAGCCAAGCCGACTATCCAACCCAAGACAACCGTCCAGCCACCCGCGTCAGCCGCATCCAGATCCGCAGACCCGCCCAGCAGCATAAACACCGGCACCAGGCACACGGCAAATGCGCCAAGCACCGCCATCCCCCACACAAAGCAGGCGTGCAGAAAATCCTCGTCCTCAAACGCATGTATGTTGGAAATCTCATTCATAGCATCTTAGGATAGCGCCCCTGCCACGTACCCGTCCGCATGTGCGATAATGTCGAACGATATGCACGAATTGACCACCGCGTCGCCAGGCCTTTCGCCCGGCTGCGCTCTCACCATATGCGAAGGAGTCCCATGGCATCCAAATACTCCATGAACGACCGTCCCAGCTGGCCTCGCCGCGCCATCGTTACCGCCGGCGAGCCCTACGGCAACAAGGGCCTTCACTTTGGCCACGTTGGCGGTGTCTTTGTCCCGGCCGACTTCTTCGCCCGCTTCCTGCGCGACCGTCTGGGCCGCGAGAACGTCATCTTCACCTCGGGCACCGACTGCTACGGCTCGCCCATCATGGAGAGCTACCGCAAGCTCAAGGAGAACGAAGGCTACGACAAGTCCATCGGCGAGTATGTCGAGTCCAATCACTCCCGCCAGGCCGCGACCCTCAACAACTACAACATCAGCTGTGATATCTACGGCGGCTCGGGCCTTGAGCCGGCTGCGCAGATTCACAACGAGGTTACCGCCGAGATTATCAAGCGCCTGCACGAGCAGGGCACCATCTCCAAGCGCTCCACGCTGCAGTTCTACGATGCCAAGGCCGGTACGTTCCTCAACGGCCGCCAGGTGATCGGTCGCTGCCCCATCCAGGGCTGCAAGTCCGAGAAGGCCTACGCCGACGAGTGCGACCTGGGTCACCAGTTTGAGCCCGAGGAGCTCATCGCGCCCAAGAGCCAGCTCACTGGCGAGGTACCCGAGCTGCGCCCGGTCGACAACCTCTACTTTGACCTGCCGGCCTACCTCGACTTTATGAAGGCCTACACCGCCAAGCTCGCCCAGAACCCGCAGGTTCGCTCCGTGGTCTCCAAGACCATGGAGGAGTGGCTGCTGCCGGCACAGCTCTATATTCAGAACAAGTTCCGCGAGGCCTTCGACGCCGTCGAGGACCGGCTCCCCGAGCACACCGTGCTGGAGCCCGAGGGCAACAAGAGTAGCTTTACCGTCACCTTCCCCAGCTGGAAGGAGCGCGACGACGCCCACGCGGTGCTCGCCAACGGCGGCGTGCGCTTCCGCAGCGGCAAGGCGCTCGTGCCCTTCCGCATCACCGGCAACATCGACTGGGGCGTTCCGGTGCCCGAGGTCGACGGCGTGACCGACGTCACCTGCTGGTGCTGGCCCGAGAGCCTGTGGGCGCCCATCAGCTACACCCGCACCGTGCTCGCCCGCGACGCCCGCGCCGCCGGCGTAACCGAGGGGGTCGCCGCCCAGGACGCCGCCCTCATGGGCGAGCCCTCCGCCGATTCCACGCAGGTCCCCGCGCCCACCTATCAGCACAGCTCACTCGACTGGCGCGACTGGTGGTGCTCGGACGACGCGCAGATCTACCAGTTCATCGGTCAGGACAACATCTACTTCTACTGCATCGCGCAGACCGCCATGTGGGAGGCCCTGGGCTGGGGCCTCACGCAGAGCACCGTCAGCGCCTGCTACCACCTGCTCTACATGGGCAAAAAGGCCAGCTCGTCCTCGCAGACGCCCCCCCCGCCGGCAGACGACCTGCTTAACCACTACACCTGCGAGCAGATGCGCGCGCATTGGCTGTCGCTCGGCCTGTCCGAGAAGCCGGTGAGCTTTAGCCCCAAGGCATACGACACGCGCGTGACTGGCAAGGACAAGGACGGCAACGAGGTACGCGCCTGCGATGACAAGCGCGTCATCGATCCGGCCCTTAAGGAGAGCGCTCTCTTGACCGGCGTGTTCAACCGCCTGGCCCGCAGCTGCTTCTACGAGGCGCAGAAGAAC
>URWQ01000192.1 GCA_900551635.1 uncultured Collinsella sp.
CGGCAGCCGGCGCTATCGTCGCCTATGCCATGAACATCACCGCGTTCGACCCGCTCGAAAACGGCCTGATGTTCGAGAGGTTCCTGTCTCCGCAGCGTACCGAGATGCCCGATATCGATATGGACTTCGACGACGAGCGGCGCCTCGAGGTCGTGGAGCACGTTCGCCAGCTCTACGGCCCCGAGAAGGTCACCCACGTCATCACCTACTCGACCATCAAGGCCAAGCAGGCCATCAACGACGCCGCGCGCGTCTTGGACTACCCGGTCTACATGGGCCAGCGCCTGTCCAAGATGGTCTCGAGCGACCCCAAGGTCAAGCTCAAGCAGGTACTCGAAAAACAACCCGGCAAAGAGGATCTGTTTAACCCAGATTTTGCCGAGGCCTATAAAAAGGACGACGACGCCCGCCGCATCATCGACACGGCGCTCTCGATCGAGGGCCTCACCCGTGGCGAGGGCGTGCACGCGTGCGCCGTTCTGATCTGCCGCGACCCCGTCAACGAGCACGTGCCCACCAAGCTCGACACCAAGGGCGGCGTCGAGATTACCCAGTACGAGGGCCATACCGTTGCCGACATGGGCCTGCTCAAGATGGACTTCCTGGGCCTGCGTACGCTGACGGTTATCTCCAAGGCAAAGGCCAACATCAAAAAGAACTTCGGCATCGACATCAAAGAGGAAGATATTCCCTTTGACGATCCCGAGATCTTTAAGCTCATGGGTTCCGGCCACACCGCCGGCGTCTTCCAGGTCGAGTCCGCCGGCATGACGGCCACGATCAAGAACATGAAGCCCACCGAGTACAAGCACGTCGTAGCATTGATCGCCCTGTACCGCCCGGGCCCGCTGGGCGCCGGCATGGTTTCGTCCTACATCAACCGTATGAACGGCAAGGAGCCGGCCGTCTCCTACGACGACCGTCTGGACGACATCCTGGGCGAAACCTACGGCACCATGGTCTACCAGGAGCAGGTTATGCTCATCTCCGTCGAGATGTGCGGCTTCTCCAAGGGCGAATCGGACTCGCGTATCCGTAAGCCCGTGGCTAAGAAGAAGATCAAGCTGCTCACGTCGACGGTGCTCCACTGGGAGGATGGCTCGGACGAGACCACCTACGACCACTGGATGAACGGCGCTATCAAGAACAACTACACGCGCGAGGTTGCCCAGAAGATTTGGGACGATGTTCTCGAGTTCGCATCCTACGCCTTCAACAAGTCGCACTCCGCCGGCTACGCCATTCTGGTTATGCAGACGGCATGGCTCAAGGCGCACTATCCGCACGAGTACATGGCGGCCGTTCTGACGTCCTACACGGGCAAGACCGACAAGATCGTGCACTACGTCTCGGCATGCCGTCACGACGGTATCCCCGTGCTTTCGCCAGATGTCAACGAGTCCGGTACCGAGTTCACGGCTACCAAGGAGGGCGTGCGCTTTGGTCTGGCCGGCATCCGCGGCGTGGGCACCGGCGTGGCACAGGCGATTATCGCCGAGCGCGAGGCGGGCGGCCCGTTTAAGACGTTGCATGACTTTGTCGAGCGCGTGGACTCGAGCCAGGCCAACCGTCGCGTGATTGAATCGCTGATCAAGGCAGGCGCCTTCGACTCCACGGGCTATCCGCGCCGCCAGATGATGCACTTTGTGGACAAGAACAACCCCGAGAACATCATCGATGCCGCCGTGAAGCGCCAGAAGGATCGCGCAAGCGGCCAGACGTCGTTCTTCGATATGTTTGGCGACGTTGAGGGCTCGGGCTTTGAGGTCAGCGTGCCCGATCCGGATGGCCAGGAGTGGGACCGCCACCTTAAGCTGAGCCAGGAGAAAGAGGTTCTGGGCATCTATGTCTCGGACCATCCGCTGCGCCCGTTTGAGTATGCGCTAGCCAAGGCGCGCGACTTTTCGTTCTCGCAGATCGACACCGGCTACGAAGTTCAGAATCCTACGGGCGGCACCATCAACCAGGAGATTCCCGAGGGTAAGGCGCTGTGGTGGGCCGGTATGGTCTCGAGTGTGTCCAAGCGCGTGACCAAAAACGGTGACCCCATGGGCATCGTGCAGCTCGAGGACATGGAAGGCGAGGCCACCGTCGTCGTGTTCCCCAAGACTTACAAGGAGGCCGAGGGGTACCTGTACGGCGAGGTCGATCCCGAGACCGGTGCACAGCTGTCCGATGCGTTTGTGCGCATTAAGGGCAAGCTCGAGCGCTCGGACCGCGGCGACCAGATCATCGCGCAGGAGATCGTGCCGCTGGAGCTTAATGAGGAGAACAACAAGCCCAAGGTGTTTGAGGTCATGGTGCCCAACAGCCGCTTTAGCCAGGGCAATATGGCGCGTCTTGCCACGGTGCTTACCGCCAACCCGGGCGGCGACCGCGTGGAGATCTTTATCGAGCAGGTGGACGGGCGCGTACTGCGTGCCGAGGTGCCGGCCAAGGTCAACGCACGCTCGATTCCGCTGTTGGCAGAGGCAAAGGCCATCGTGGGTAACCAAGGCCGGGTGACGGTGATCTAAGATGATTTTTCTGGGACGGGGATTAAAAAATCATTTTGGGTGACGTGTGGCGGTAGACCGGTTTTTCTGGGACGGGAATGATTTTTTCATCCCCGTCCCAGAAAAATCATTTAGCGTGCGAGATTGGAGGAAGTGATGGCGCAGGGGACGTTTGCGCAGGCGCTTCGTAAGGAGGCGGCGCTCAGCAGTACCTTTATGAAGGGGCGCTCGCTCATGCTCAACGGCGCCGTGCTGTCGTTTGAGGACTCCGGCTCGCGCTTCTCCAAAAATGTGACTATTGAGGGCACGGTGCGCGGCTCGCGCGGCGACCTGTACAAGACGCACGTGGCGCTCGACATGGACGAGCACGAGGTTGTCGACTACGACTGCGATTGCCCCGCCGCCTTCCGCTATTCCGGCATGTGCAAGCACGCTATCGCCACGGCGCTGGCGTATCTGGATGCCAGTGGCGCCGAGCCCGTCGAGGGCTTGCGTACGCCGGTCCGCACGTTTACGGCACCGCCCGCACAGTCAAAGCAGCCCACACACCCCGCGCCCACCGCATCTGCGGTCAACCCCAATTTTCCCTTCCCGGCACCCGTCCCCACGAGCCCGAGCCTTGTGGCGGCGCTTTCCGATCTTTCGGACGCGCGCATGGACGAGCTCGTGGCTATGCGTCGCAAGTTCGCCAGCACCATTGACCCCGATGCGCCCAAGGCAGTGCTGGAGCCCTCGCTGGTGCCGTACTACAATCCGCTGTTTGCCGATCGTTTTAACTGGGCGCTCGAGTTTCGCATTCGCTGCGGTTCGGTGTCCTACGTGGTTAAGGATATCGACGGCATGGCCGATGCCTATGTGCGCGGCGGTACGTTTTCCTATGGCAAGAAGATTACGTTTGTCCATGTGCCCGAGGCATTCGATGACGTGTCGACAAAGCTGCTTGACTTTGTTGCAATGACGGTCGCCTACCTAGGTGATATTACGAGCTCGCGCTCGTCATCGTACGACTTTGCCCGCAGCGGCTTTGTC
>URWQ01000193.1 GCA_900551635.1 uncultured Collinsella sp.
TTGTCCGCTTAATGACTCCACACTGCCGCATCCGGATCGTCATCGGGGTTGTAGCCGTCGTCGTCCGGGTCGCTGTAGGTGGATTCGTCGTCAATGACGCCGGAATCGGCCTCTTCGTTAAGTTCGGCGAGTGCCTTGGAGTCAAGGCTGTAGCTCGGCAGAGCGTTGTCGATGTAGCTGGTCACGGCCTCGCCCATCGCCACGCTTATCTGCCCATACAGGATATGCGACGCCGCCGTAATGCCCACTGCCATACCCGCATAACGTGCCAGGCTACCCAGGCTGCCCGCAAAGCCGAGCGCTTCGCGCGGAGCCGAGCCCATGTACAGCGAGTTGTTAGGACTCTGGAAAATCGACGTACCGCACGACATAAACGCGACACAGCACACGATCACAGGGATAGAAGAGTGCTCATCGAGCGTGCTTACCGCAAAAAGACCGCATACGTACACGCCCAGGCCGACCGCCGTGGGGCCCTCGCAGCCAACACGGTCCGAAACCGTACCCGAAAGCGGTCCGATAAAGGCATTCACCATCGGCAGTGCCAAAAAGAGCAGTCCGAAAATGTCAGAACCAAAGCCGTGGGCGTCCTGAAAATAGAACGGCAGAATAAACTCGGATGCGCCAATGCCAACGAACACGATGAGCATGCAGGCAAGGTTGATGGTGAAGGCCGAATTTGCAAAGCAGCGACGAGCAGCCTCGATCAGGGACATGGGGCGCTCGCCGGCCTCCGGCTTAACATGCGGCAGCGTGTAGAGCCCCACGATAAACGAGATGACGCCAATGGGCAGGTTGATGAGGAAGATACTCTCCCAGGGAAAGCTTGCCACCAGCATGCCACCGAGCACGGGGCCACACATCATGCCGAGGGCCACGAAGGTCGCGAGAATACCCATAGCACGACCGCGTTCGCGCGCCGGAAACGACTCGGTGATGATACCCATGTTGTTGGCCATGGCCGCCGCGCAACCGACGCCCTGAACAATACGTGCCAGAATAAGAACCTCGAGCGAGGCCGAAAGGCCACAAAGCAGCGAGCCAACCGTAAAGACGATGACGCCCAGCTGGAACACATTCACCTTGCCGCGCACGTCGCCCAGGCGGCCAAACGGCAGCATAGCCACGCATGTCGCAAGCAGGTACACCGAACTCACCAGCTGAATGCGATCGAGGCCCACGCCCAGTTCCTTTTGCATCACGGGCAACGCCACGGTCACGACGGTCGAATCCAGGCACACCATAAACGTCATGATGAGCACGGTAAACAGAATCGCCCACTTGTTCTTGCCATGGGTGTCGCCCTCAAGGGCAATGTGCTCGCGGCGCAGCTGCTCTGCGGTTTTCTCCATATCCATCCTTTCGAGTGGCGCAACGCAAAAACGGGACCCCGATCGCCTGCAAACGGTCGCGATTGGGGTCCCGCCTACGGAATCGGAACGAAAGGTCGTCGAAGCTTTCTGCCAGCATCGGCGCCTCGTGCGAACGCTAGCCTAGCACTGCTCGAGCGCCTGCTCAAGGTCGGCAATCAGATCGGCCGTGTCCTCGAGACCGCACGACAGGCGTACCATGTCGGCAGAGATGCCGCAGGCGATGAGCTCCTCATCGTTCATTTGGCGATGGGTGGCGTTTGCCGGATGCAAGCAGCAGGTGCGGGCGTCGGCCACGTGCGTGGCGATCTGGGCGAGCTTAAGGCTCTTCATAAAGGTCTCGGCCGCCGCGCGACCACCGTTAAAGCCAAAGCTCACGACGCCGCAAGTACCGTTGGGCATGTACTTCTGAGCGATGTCATAGTACTTGTCGCCCTCCAGGCCCGGATAGCTCACGAAGCGTACCTTGGGGTGGCTCTGCAGGAACTTGGCGACCGCCAGACCATTCTCACAATGGCGCGGCATGCGCACGTGCAGGCTCTCGAGCGAGCTGTTCAGGAAGAACGCCGCCTGCGGGTTCTGCATGGGGCCGAGGTCGCGCATAAGCTGCGCAGTGGCCTTGGTAATAAAGGCGCCCTCGCGACCGAACTTCTCGGCATAGGTCACGCCGTGGTAGCTCTCGTCAGGCGTGGTGAGACCCGGGAACTTGTCCGCATGGGCCATCCAGTCAAACTGGCCATGGTCGACGATCACGCCACCCAGGTAGGCCGCATGGCCATCCATGTACTTAGTGGTGGAGTGCGTGACGATGTCGGCGCCCCACTCAAAGGGACGGCACATCACGGGCGTCGGGAAGGTGTTGTCGACCATCAGCGGTACGCCGTGGTCGTGCGCGGCCTTGGCAAAGCGCTCAATATCGAGCACGGCAAGGGCGGGGTTAGCAATCGTCTCGCCAAAGACAAGCTTGGTGTTGGGCTGGAAGGCTGCCTCGAGCTCCTCGTCGGTGCAGTCGGGGGCAACGAACGTGCAGGTCAAGCCCATACGACCCATGGTGTGAGCCAACAGGTTGTAGGTACCGCCGTAGATGGCGGAGCTCGCGACCACGTGATCGCCGGCGCCGGCAACGTTAAAGATCGCGAGGAAGTTCGCGGCCATGCCCGAGCTCGTGAGCATCGCTGCGGTGCCGCCCTCCATCTCGCAGATCTTGGCGGCAACCAAATCGCACGTGGGATTCTGCAGACGGCTGTAGAAATAGCCCGACTCCTCCAGGTCAAACAGCTTGCCCATGTGCTCGGACGTGTCGTACTTCCACGTGGTGGACTGGTAGATGGGCACCTGGCGCGGCTCCGCATCTCCCGGGTGATACCCGCCCTGAACACATGTCGTACCGATGGTCTGCTCGCTCATATCCAACTCCCTTACTTGGGTTTTGTTTTTATTCGGTTCACGATACCGCTACCCTGCACCCCTCTCAACCCATCCCCAAGGTAGGTTATGGGACAAATTGATCAGGGGTATTTATCTCAAGCCTTGGGCATTTGCTCGATAGATAAAAATGAGGCATCCATGAAGCTCTCGATGATTACACGCACCGTCATGGGTACCATAGGCGGGTACACCGTGACTAAGGAGACAACGATGAAGCAAATCGATACGGCCCAGCTCGACATCACCGCCTGTCAGGCTCAGGCTGCCGAATACCATGCCCGTGGCTTCAACTGCGCCCAGGCCGTCGCCTGCACGCTCGCACCTGCCGTCGGACTCGACCCCCAGGTCGCCTTTACCCTCACCGAGGGCTTTGGCGCCGGCATGGGCGGCATGACCGAAACCTGCGGCGCCATCTCGGGCGCCGTGGCCATCATGGGTTTTGTAATGAGCGACGGCATGGAAAACCCCAAGACCAAGGGCCAGACCTACAAGCTGTCGCGCGAAATCGCCAAGCGTTTTAAAACGAAGAACACAACGACCGTCTGCGGCACGCTCAAGGGCGTCGGATCGGATAAGGGTCCGCTCCGCAGCTGCCCTGGTTGCATCGACGATGCCGTCGAGATCGCCTGCGATGTGCTAAAGCAGCTCGCCGAGTAAACGGCAGCAACAGAAAACGACGGCCGGCGCGCTTGGGATCCATCCAAAAGCACGCCGGCC
>URWQ01000194.1 GCA_900551635.1 uncultured Collinsella sp.
CGCAGTTTCGCAGGCCGAAGGCCGAGAATGTTTGAGGACGGGACGATATGTCCCGGCCTCCCAGGAGAGTTACCTATGAACTACGCGAACATTAAGTATTTCGACATTGCTGATGGGGAAGGTGTTCGTACTTCTCTGTTTGTGAGCGGGTGCCGTCGTGGGTGCAAGAATTGCTTTAACTCCGTCGCGTGGGACTTTGCCGCGGGTGAACCGTTCGACCGTGCCGTCGAGGACAAGATTATCGAGAGTCTCGACCATCCCTTTATCGATGGTCTGACGATTCTGGGCGGGGAGCCCATGGAACCCGAGAACCAGGCAGGGCTCGTTGAGTTTGTCGAGCGTGTTCGTGCGACTTATCCCGTGGAGTCGGGGAAGACTATTTGGTGCTTTACCGGCGACGTGCTCGAGGAGCTTATGCCGGGCGGTCGTCACCATACCGAGGTGACGGACCGTATCCTTGTCTGCCTCGATATGTTGGTGGACGGCCCGTTCGTTCAAGACCTGTACGATATCTCCTTGCGTTTTAGGGGTTCGAGTAATCAGCGGGTGATCGACATGAACGCCACGCGCACTCGTGCCGCGCGCGAGGGCGTTTCGCTTTGCGACGCTGTGGAACTTTGGCGGGACGATCCGGTCTATTCGACCCATACTATGTAGCTTGTGGCCGATGCCGGAGGGCGTGGTACCATAGCGCGAACGCAAAATCGGAAGAGTGAGGCCTAGATGGTCGATCAGGAAAAAGTTGAGACCGCCATAAAGCTGTTGCTTGAGGGCATAGGCGAGGACCCAACTCGTGAGGGCCTGCTGGAGACGCCGGCACGCGTCGCCCGTATGTATGGCGAGATTGCCGGCGGCATGGACCAGAGCGCTGAGGAGCACCTGTCCAAAACTTTTGCCGTCGCTTCGAACGATTTAGTTATCGAGCGCGACATCACGTTTTACTCGCTGTGCGAGCACCATCTGCTGCCGTTTTATGGCAAGGCTGCGATCGGCTATATCCCTAACGGCCGCGTGGCGGGTCTGTCTAAGCTTGCTCGCACGGTTGAGGTCTATGCCCGTCGTCTGCAGCTGCAGGAGCAGCTGTGTACACAGGTTGCCGATGCCCTCATGGAATATCTTGCCCCCCAAGGGGCAATCGTGCTGATGGAAGCCGAGCATATGTGCATGACCATGCGCGGCGTGCAAAAGCCCGGTACCAAGACCGTAACGCTTGCTCGTCGCGGTGTCTTTGAGACCGATCCGTCGCTCGAGGAGCGATTCTTTAGGATGCTGGGCCGCTAACCATGAGAGTCGTCAACGACTTTGCATCGAAGACCGATGAAGGAACGTCGCGTCGCGGCTTTATGGCTTCGGGCCTGACTCCCTTTGGTGCCATGCCTCGCATTGATTACATCTGTGCCAACGGACTGTTCCGGCGGCATCTGGGAAACATTGCGCAGTTGGAATCGGGGCGCATCTTTTGCCGCCACGGTATCGACCATCTGCTGGATGTCGCCCGTATTATGTGGATCAAGAATCTCGAGGAAGAGCTCAAATTTGACCGCGAGGTCATCTATGCCACGGCACTTCTTCACGATATCGGCAAAGATGAACAGTATGAATCGGGTATATCCCATGATGTTGCAAGCGAACGCGTCGCCGATGCGATTCTCGGCGGCATGCCCGAAGACGTGGCGTTTGAGCCGGCCGATGCCGCAGCCATTAAGACGGCCATTCTGGGCCATCGAAAGCTGCGCGTGAACAGCCAGCCGCTTGAGCGTCTGCTCTATGCAGCCGACAAAGCGTCGCGCGCCTGCTTTGCATGCCCTGCGCGCAATGCCTGCAACTGGAGCGATGATAAAAAGAACCTGTCGATTCGCGTGTAGTCGGTATGCGCGGTCGGGGTTCTGAACGAAGGAGACGATCGCGATGACTAACAAAAAGCTGCCCGAGAATGCAACCAAGACCGAGGGTGCCGAGCTTGCCCGTCGTGGCAGGGGCGGGATTTCCGCCGCAACGGCGGTGCCCCATGTGAGCTATGACGACCTGCGCCATGCCGACCGCATTACTATCGATGGTCTCGAGGTCTTTGCCAACCACGGCGTGTATCCCGAGGAAAACGCCCTGGGGCAGAAGTTTGTCGTGTCCTTGGTGCTCTATGCCGACCTGCGCGCGGCGGGGGAGCACGATAACCTGGATGCCTCTATTGATTACGGCTCGGTGTGCCACGATGTCGATGGCTATCTGCGCGAGCATACGTTTAAGCTCATCGAGGCTGCAGCCGAGGGTGTGGCCCAGATGCTGCTACGTCGTTATCCCTTGCTGCTTGGCGTGCGTGTTAAGCTCGATAAGCCTTGGGCGCCCGTCGGTCTTCCCCTGGCAAGCTGTGGCGTCGAGATTGAGCGCGTGCGCTAGCTGACGCTAAAGCTCGTTGGCGGGCGGTTTTTTGAGTCGCTGCGACAGAGCTCTATTGTTGGGGCAGTACGTGTCGAGCAGGGCGTGAAACCGCTGATTGTGGCTTGGCTCGAGCAAGTGGACGAGCTCGTGGGCGACAACCATGTCGAGGCATTCGACGGGGTAGCCGGCAAGTTCTCGTGCGATGCGAATGGCGCCGGATTTGGGCGTGCACGAGCCCCAACGCGTTTTCATGCTGCGTACGGAAACGCGGGAAACGGAGACGCCCATTGCGATTTCGTACGCGTGCAAAATATCGCGCAGCGCCGATGTGACCTCGGACGTATAGAGCTGGTCGATGTGGGCTTGGAGCTCGTCGGACGTTAGACCGTCGAGGATTGCGAGCCGCTTGGCCTGTGGGCGTTCGTTCGACTTGTCGGCACCCATAAAACTTGCGAAGGTGGCCTGCTGGGGTCGCGGTGCGGGTGACGCAAAGTTGTGGTCGAGTGCGTCCTGTACCGTGATGGGCATGCCCCAAAGCGCAATGATGGACGAGGGGCTGAGTGGCTCTCGTGACGTTGCCTGACGTTGCTCACGCTGGGCAAGTCGGCCGATAATCCAGGCGTTGTTGCGCTTCACAAACGCTTCGATACGCTCGCGGCTGGCGCCGAGCGGTGCGCTGGCGTGGACCTCACCGCTCGATGTGACGCGTAGGTTGAGGTTCTTGACGCGCTTTTTGGTAACGACGACGGGGATGGGCGTCCCATCCGGTCGGGATACGGAAATCGTAAACTGCTGCGTCAAAAGCGGTCCTTCAGATTGGGGACGGGCCGGCATGTCGACCGTTCGGCATGCCGGCCCGCTCAAGGGATGTGAAATTAATAACGCTCAAAGAAGGCAAGCGCGTTGTCGCTGCAGAGCTTTTGCATCACGGTCTTGCCAAAATGCTTGGAGAGCATGTTCTGGAACTTGGGCATCTTGCTGGCATCGGAGAGGAAAGCGGGTACCGTGGCACCGTCCCAGTCGCCGCCGAGCGCGATGGCATCTTCGCCGCCCAGGTCGAGCCAGTGCTCGATATGTGCCGCCAGCTGGTCGAAGGTGAC
>URWQ01000195.1 GCA_900551635.1 uncultured Collinsella sp.
TTAAGTGGCCTTCTTTGCATGCGGAACTCGCGACAAACGTAATGCCCGCCCGCCTCCGACCGACTACCAACTAATATTTTTTCAGCCCAGGCCCCTGTGTACCGCGCGTCGAAGATCTTCAAATTCAAATAACCTGACAATCGATTCTTATAGCAGAGGCCCCTTGGCCTTTAGTTTGATACAAGTTCCGCACGAGCCGGAAAGCACTTAATGTGCTTTCCGTGCGAGCAGGACTGTTCGCAGTAGCAAACTAAAGGCCAAGGGGCCCAGTCAACCTATCAGCAGCGATTACTCGGCAGCTAGTTGAATTTGAAGATCTTTGAGGCAAGACGGTATAGGCCGAGTGTGGTTTTGTCTCCGGCCCGTCCGCGCAGATTGGTGAAGAACCCGACCACGCCGTAGCGGGCACGACGATACATGCGCTCGTCGTAGGCCTTCAAATCATTCCACAGCGCCTTAAGGCGCTCGTCGGCGCAATCTTCCTCGGAAAGCTTGGTAAGCACCGAGCAGATCGCCATCATCATGGTGAAGTAGCCCATCATGTACGAACGCAGGCGCGACGACTCAACATCGCTGTACAGGTGGTACGAATCCATCATGATACGCGTAACACGGAATTGCTGGTCCAGACGCTTGACCATCGTTGCCTCGTTGACGCTCTGGCCTTCGCGACCGATAAAGTAACGGTAGAGGTCGATGTCGGCGTAGTACATGGTCTTGCAACGCGGCAGCGGCACGTAGGCGTAGATGTTGTCCACATAGAACGTGTGCGGCGGCATGGGAAGGTTGGACTCGCGCAGCACATCCGTGCGATAGCACAGGCTGTGCATGAGTAGGTTCTGGTCCAGGCGGAAATGACCGATCTGGTCCCAGGAAAAGATCATTTTGCGCGGCAGGGCAAATTTGTAGCCAATAGCGGTATGCGTGCCCTCGTAAACCTTCTCGTACACGTAGTTCGAGATAAATAGGTCAACGCGCTGGTCACGCTCTTCAAAGCCACGCAGAATCGACAGCATAGTCGAAAGAGCCGCAGCATCGAGCCAGTCATCCGAGTCGACGACCTTGTAGTAGGTGCCCTGTGCCTCGCGCAGACCCGAAAGGACGGCAATACCGTGGCCGCCGTTCTCCTGGTGCACCGCGCGAATGATACCGGGATAACGTGCCTCCCACTCGTCGGCCTTGGCGGCCGTCTCGTCCTTGGAGCCGTCGTCCACTACGATAATCTCGATATCGGTGGCGTAATTGCTCCCCTCCAAGATGGAGGTGATGCAATGGTCCATGTCCTTGGCGGCGTTATACGAGGGAATACCGAATGTTATGACTTTATGCATGGCAGGCGATAATCTCATCCGAAAGATCGAGGGCGGAATTGGTCACAGCGTCCATATCGTAGTAACGATACTCGGCCAGACGACCCACCGGGTGGAAGTTCGTCAGGTTCTGGACGCGCTCAAGATAGCGCTCATAGAGCTCACGGTTCTCGGGCTCAAGAATGGCGTAGTACGGCGTCTCGCCCGAGCCGGGCGTATAGGCCTTGGAATACTCCTTCATGATGGTGGTCTTGCCGGGCAGGATCTGACCGGTCATGTTCTTGAACTCGGTAATGCGCGTGTAGTCCTCGCTCGTGGTGTAGTTGACGGTGCCCACGGGCTGGAACTGGTCCGTATCGAGCGTCTCGAACTTCATATCGAGCGTGCGGTACGGTAGCGCGCCCAAGTCGAGGTTGAACAGCTCATCGAGCGGACCGGTATAGACAATCTCGCCGCCGTAGACCTTGCCGTCGATCTTGACGGTAGTCTCGTCGATTTCAAAGAGGTCACGGGCGTCCACGTCGCAGAACACGTCGATCAGGTCGTGGTCGAGCATGTGCTCAAAGAGCGCCGTGTAGCCCTCCTGCGGCATGCCCTGGAAGGGAGCTTGCGGGAAGTAGCGGTCATCATCGCCCACAAAGACGGGAACGCGGCCGGTGATCGAGGGATCGATCTGATCGGGCGTCTGGCCCCACTGCTTCATGGTGTAATGCAAAAAGACGTTCTCGTAGACGTAATCGGCGACCTCGGCCAAGTCGGGGTCGTTCTTCTTACGCAGCTCCATAATGGGCACCTTGACATCCTTGCCAAAGGTCTCCACGAGCTTCTGATACAGCTCCTCGCCGCGCTCGTCACCAAAGGCGAGCTTGAGACTCGCATGGTTGAAGGGCACGGGCATAAGGGTACCGTTGATGTTGGCGAGCACCTTGTGCTGATAATCCGTCCACTTGGTAAAGCGCGACAGGAAATTGTGCACGCGCTCGTTAAAGGTGTGATAGATATGCGGACCGTACTCGTGGATCAGGATTCCGGCCTCGTCAGTGCAGTCATAGGCATTGCCCGCAATGTGGCTACGGCGCTCCAAAACGGCAACACGATAGCCGATGGTCTCGGCGAGACGGCGGGCACAAACGGCACCGGCATATCCAGCACCGACGACAATCATGTCGTACGCGCCGGCGTTAAAGCCTTCAGGCAGGCCTGAGGTAATCTGCATCGATACTCCTTGTCAAAAGCCACGGGCTCGTTAGCTGGGCTTTTCTCGAACATTCTTCGAGACACATTTATCAGAGCGATTATAGCGCTAATGCGTCCTATAATGAGCTTGCCACACAAGGAAAGCTCAAGCACCGCGGCGAACATTAACGTAAGGTAAACCCGCTAGCAGCGGGTTTATTCGTGAACAGCCGGGCGCCTGGAGCTTAGCGAAACGCTTGTAAGGAGTAACATGAGCGATTTCCTAAACCGTATGAAGTCTGCCGCCAAGGCCGACCTTAAGACGATCGTCCTGCCCGAGGGCGAGGATCCGCGCACTATCGTCGCGGCCACCAAAATCATCGAGGAGGGCCTGGCAAAGATCGTCATCCTGGGCAACCCCGACGAGATCAACGTTCCCGGCGCTACCGTCATCGACCCGCGCAATGCCGAGAAGCACGAGGAGTATGCGCAGAAGTTTGCCGAGCTCCGCGCCAAGAAGGGCGTTACCATCGAGCAGGCTCGCGCCCAGGTGATGGACGCCACCTACTTTGGCACCATGATGGTCAAGATGGGCGACGCCGACGGCCTGGTCTCCGGCGCCTGCCACTCCACCGCCGACACCCTGCGCCCTGCACTTCAGATCCTCAAGACCGCCCCGGGCACCAAGCTGGTCTCGGCCTTCTTCGTGATGTGCACCGACACCCCGCAGTTCGGCACCGACGGCACGCTGATCTTCGCCGACTGCGGCCTCAACATCAACCCGTCCTCCGACGAGCTCTCCGAGATCGCCATCGCCTCCGCTCACTCCTGGTCCACCTTCATGGGCAACGTTGAGCCGCACGTGGCCATGCTCTCCTACTCCACCATGGGCTCCGCCGGCGGCGAGGTCGCCAAGAAGGTCCAAGATGCCGTGAAGTTCTGCAAGGAGAAGGCTCCCG
>URWQ01000196.1 GCA_900551635.1 uncultured Collinsella sp.
TGCAGGAGGAGGACTGCGACGGTATGTGCTGGCAGTCCATCGTCAACGAATACTTCAAGGGTCCCGAGGACGCGCGCGACCAGATCGAGTTCGTCATCTCCACCGAGCCCACCGACGGCGGCATCTATCGCGGCCAGCGCGGGCGCATGGAAATCCGCGTGGACGTAAGCGGCGTATCCTGCCACGGTTCCGCCCCGGAACGCGGCGACAACGCCATCTACAAGATGGCCGACATCATCGCCGACGTCCGCGCCCTCAACAACAACGGCTGCGACGAGTCGACCGACATCAAGGGCCTCGTCAAGATGCTCGACCCCAAGTACAACCCCGAGCACTTCGAGGATGCCCGCTTCCTGGGCCGCGGCACCTGCACCGTCAGCCAGATCTTCTACACCAGCCCCAGCCGCTGCGCCGTGGCCGATTCCTGCGCCATCTCCATCGACCGTCGCATGACCGCCGGCGAGACCTGGGAGTCCTGCCTGGACGAGATCCGCAACCTGCCGGCCGCCAAGAAGTACGGCGACGACGTGAAGGTCTCCATGTACATGTACGACCGTCCGTCCTGGACCGGCGAGGTCTACGAGACCGAGGCTTACTTCCCCACGTGGATCAACAAGGAGACCGCTCCGCACGTCAAGGCCCTCGTCGACGCCCACAAGGCCATGTTTGGTGACGAGCGCATCGGCTGCGAGCCCAGCATGGACAAGCGCACCGGTCGTCCGCTGTGCGACAAGTGGACCTTCTCCACGAACTGCGTCTCCATCCAGGGCCGCTACGGCATCCCCTGCGTGGGCTTTGGCCCGGGTGCCGAGTCTCAGGCTCACGCTCCCAACGAGGTCACCTACAAGGACGACCTGGTCACCGCTGCCGCCATGTACGTGGCTGCCCTGAACCTCTACGATCCGAGCAAGGCCGATGGCGACGCCACCGTGTTCCGCGCCGGTCTGACCAACAACAAGATCGATTAGTCCCATTCCTCGATTTTGTTGAGCCGGGGGCCGCTCGTGTCCCCGGCACCCCCTGTTGACTTGGGGCCCGCGGTCGTTATCTCCCATGCTTCCTCAACGGTGGCGGGTCCTCGTCATGGTGTTCTGCATGTTCTAGCCACACGCGCATGCCGGAGCACATCTACTCATTGCGATCGTTTCATCTTTAGAAAGGACATTTCCATGGACGCTAAGTTTACCGAGCTCGTCGAGCAGCTGAACGGTCTCGACTTTAAGGGCATGTACGGCAGCGACTTCCTGCACACCTGGGACAAGACCACCGATGAGCTCAAGGCTCTCTACATCGTCGCCGACGCCCTGCGCGAGCTGCGTGAGAACAACGTTTCGTCCAAGATCTTCGACTCGGGCCTGGCCGTCTCCCTGTTCCGCGACAACTCCACCCGTACGCGCTTCTCTTTCTCTAAGGCCGCCAACCTGCTCGGCCTTGAGCTGCAGGACCTGGACGAGAAGAAGTCCCAGATCGCTCACGGCGAGACCGTCCGCGAGACCGCTACCATGATCTCCTTCATGGCCGACGTCATCGGCATCCGCGACGACATGTACATCGGCAAGGGCGACGCCTACATGGCCGAGGTCTCCGAGTCCGTTCAGCAGGCCTACGAGGACGGCGTTCTGGATCATCGTCCCACGCTCATCTCCCTGCAGTCCGATTCCGATCACCCCACGCAGTCCTCTGCCGACATGCTCTACCTCATCAACGAGTTTGGCGGCCTTGAGAACCTCAAGGGCAAGAAGGTTGCCGTCACCTGGGCCTATTCGCCCTCTTACGGCAAGCCGCTGTCCTGCCCGCAGTCGCTGATCAGCCTGCTGCCCCGCTTTGGCATGGACGTCACCCTGGCTCACCCCGAGGGCTACGACCTCATGCCCGAGGTCGTCGAGCGCGCCAAGGGCTATGCCGCCGAGTCCGGCACCACCTTTAAGCAGGTCAACACCATGGCCGAGGCCTTCGAGGGCGCCGACATCGTGATCCCCAAGAGCTGGGCTCCGTTTGCCGCCATGGAGAAGCGTACCAACCTGTACGCTGAGGGCGACGACGCCGGCATCGCAGCGCTCGAGAAGGAGCTGCTCGCCCAGAACGCTACCCATCAGGACTGGTGCTCCACGACCGAGCTCATGGAGAATACCGCCAACGGCCAGGACACCATCTTTATGCACCCGCTGCCCGCCGACATCTCCGGTGTCTCCTGCGAGCACGGCGAGGTCAACGCCGACGTCTTCGACATGCACCGCGTGGGCATGTACAAGGAGGCCAGCTACAAGCCGTACGCCATCGCAGCCATGATGTTCCTGCAAAAGGTTGCCGATCCCGCCGCTACCCTCAAGGCCCTCGACGAGCGCAACACCGCCCGTTGGCTCCAGGCCTAAAGCCGGGTTGAGGTAAGCCATGTAAAGGGGGCGCTCTGCCAACCGGCGGGGTGCCCCTTTTTGCATCGCGGGCGTGCGGGATAAGCGCTTTCGATGTAGATGCCCGCGGCGCGAGTTATGGGTACGATGGTTTCAGGGGAGGTATCACCATGAAACTTGGATGCGTCATTATGGCTTCGGGCGAGGGCAAGCGGTTTGGCTCTAACAAGATGCTTGCCGATATCTATGGCGAGCCGCTGATTGCCCGGACCATCGATTCGGTTCCCCGGGGCTTTGACGTCGTGGTTTCGACGCGTTGGCCCGAGGTCGCTCAGATTTGCGAGGACAAGCATTGCCCGTGCGTGCTGCACGATGGCGAGCTGCGCAGCGAAAGCGTCCGTGCGGGCCTTTCGTGGGGAGTCGAACGCAACTGGAAAGGTTGCCTCTTTTTGCCGGGCGACCAGCCGCTCGTGAGTTCGGATTCTTTTGAGGCTATGGTTCGTGCATTTGACGAGCGTGGCCGCAAACATCCGGTGCGTCTTGCGTGCAACGGTGAGCCTTCGAGCCCGGTGCTCTTTCCGGCGGAACTGTTCGATGCACTTATGTGTCTTGAGGGCAAAGACGGCGGGGGCTCGATTCTCAAAGGTCGCGTCGACGTTGCGCTGGTCGAAGCGCGTGCCTACGAGCTGTGGGACGTCGATACCGTCAAGGGACAGCGACGCATAACGGAGCATATTGCCGCCTGCTCGTATTTTGATCACGTGGCCAACTGCATCAATCAATAAGGAGCAATTATGATCATCATCAAAAACGGCGCGCTCGTGACGCCCCAGGGGCTTCGCCGCGCCGATCTTGCCATGGAGGGCGATAAGATCGTGCGGATCGCCGCAGCGATTGAGCCGGGCGCCGACGATACCGTCGAGGACGCCGCGGGCTGCTGGGTGTTTCCCGGCTTTATCGACGGCCACACGCACATGCAGTGCTGGACTGGCATGGATTGGACAGCCGATAGCTTTGAGACCGGCACGCGCGCGGCTGCCTGCGGCGGGCCGACGGCCATTTTGGGCTACGCGGGCTTGAGCTC
>URWQ01000197.1 GCA_900551635.1 uncultured Collinsella sp.
TCGATCTTGCGGCCATGGCATGGCCATGATCAACGCCGAGCCCGAAGATCGCGAGGCCGCCGACGCCATCACCGAATACGACAACGACCACGACGGCGTCGCCCGCACCATCATGGACGCCCTCGCCTAGTCATTGGGGACGTTCTTAAACGACTAGTCGTTGGGGACACTCTTCGCAAAAAGCTGCAAGGACTGTCCCCCACTGTCGGCAGAAAAGGAACGTCCCCATCCGCCGGATTAGGAGAGACTCTCCAGCACGCGACGGAGCTCATGCTGAACGGCGTGGTCGCGGTTGCAGCCTACGACGCGATCGGCCACCGCCTTGAGCGCGGGACGCGCGTTTTCCATCGCGCAGCCCGTGCCGACAAAGCGAATGATCTCGTAGTCGTTCATCGAGTCGCCAAACGCCATGACCTCGTCGCGTCCAACGTCGTAATGCTCCGCGAGCTGCGCGATGCCCGAGGCCTTCGATACGCCGGGCTGCATGGCATCGATCCACGCGTTGCCCGAAGGCGCAAAAGTAAAGAGCTGACCGAGCTCGCGCTGTAGTACGTAAGCGCTGTCCATAACGGCACCGTCATCGCAAAAGATACTCGCCTTGATGATATTTACGCTGGGATCGGGCAGCTCCCAAATGCGCTCGGCATTGGGAAGGTCCTTATCGACCTCACGCACGAACTTGCACTCGTCATCGAGCAAGAAGGACTTGGTTCGGTCAAAAAGCGCAAGATGCAGATTGGGAAACGTCGCGACGGCCTGAGCGAGCTTTCGAATCGCCAGGTGCGAATACACCTCGCGGTCTACCATCTTGCCGTCGGCGTAGACCTGGGCGCCGTTAGCGGCGACAAAGTCCATCTTGTCGCGAACGGGTGCGAAAAACTCGCACAGGCGATCGTAGCGACGACCTGACGATGCGGCAAAATGCACGCCATGCTCGCGTAGCGCCAAAATCAGTTCGTAGGTCTCGGGAGGCACCTGGCCGTTTTCGTCAAGCAGCGTGCCGTCCATATCGGATGCAATCAGTTTAAACATAGAAAAGCTCCCTTCGGGCTTGTTGGAATCGAACGTGTATCCGATTCCAACGTACCCAAAGGGAGCTCAAATAAGACTCCGCGGGCGTAAACGTTACAAGGACCTGGCAAATAGCTCACACATGCCAGAGGCCTCACGGTAGCGGCGTCAGGCAGCCCGCCAAAGAGCGTCCCCAATGACTAGTCGTTTAAGAACGTCCCCGATGACTAGTCGGCGTAGGTGAAGGTTGTAACGTCGAACATGCCCTCGGGGCGGATGCGGAGCGTCGGGATGACCGGCAGGGGCAGGAAGATAATGCCCATGATGGGGTCGAGCGGCGGCTCAATACCCATGGCGCGCGCCTTGACCATAAAGTCATCGTGCTGTGCGGCAACGTCCTCTGCCGTCCCTTCGCTCATAAGACCACCGAGCGCCAGCGGAATGCGCGCCACGACCTCGCCGTTGCGCACCAGCACGTGACCGCCCTGGCCCACGGCCTCAACGGCAGCCATCATATCCGCCGCATTGTCGCCCACCACGCACACGTTGTGCGAGTCGTGGCCGATCGTGGAGGCAATGGCACCACCGGTGATGGCGAAACCGCGCACCCAGCCGCGACCGATATGCTTGCCGACCAGGCCCAGGCCAGCGGGGCCGTCGCCATCGGCGCCCTCGGCCTGCAGCGACACGCCGCGGCCATGGCGCTCGATAAGCATAATGCGACGCAAGTCCTCGTCAGTCTCGGGACGAACCATGCCCGTGATAGCCATGCCCGGGATCACATCAATAACCGCCTCGCCCGGCTTAAAGGCATAGTCGAACACGTCGAGCGAAAGCTTGGGCAGCTTAACGGACGCGCGCAACTCGTCGGCAAGGGCTGCGACCTCGGCCGTCTCGGGTGCGATCTCGCCCACAAAGGTGCCGTCCTGCGCCACCAAAGCACCGGCGGCATATACGCGATGCGGAGCCGTGGCAAACGTTAGGTCGTTGAGTACCAGCAGGTCGGCACGCTTGCCCGGGGCGATGGCGCCACGCAGTTCGTGCGGGTCGCGGCAACCGTGGTCCAGGCCAAACGCCTCGGCCGTGGACAGGGACGCCATAGAGATGGCAACCACGGGGTCAATACCGGCCTCGATAGCCACGCGGCAGGCATTGTCAATCATACCGGTCGAAAGCGCATCGGAGGGAGCACGGTCGTCGGTCGCAAAGCAGCAGCGACGGGCACGGGCAGGATTCTCCAGCAGCATTGGAGACAGGTTGGCCAGGTCATGGCTGCACGTGCCTTCGCGCAGCATCACGTACATGCCGCGAGACAGCTTGTCGAGCGCCTCCTCGGGAATCGTCGACTCGTGGTCGGCGATAATACCTGCTGCGGCATAGGCGTTGAGGTCCTTACCGGTAACGAGCGGCGCGTGGCCGTCAACCTGCTTGGACGGCGTCTGGTTGGCAGCATCGATGCGAGCACAGGTCTCGGGGTCGGCCATAAAGACACCCGGCAGGTTCATCATTTCGCCCAGACCAAAGACATCGCCCGGATGCTCAGCAAAAAACGCCTGCATATCGGCAGCCGAAATAACGGCACCGGCTTGCTCGTCGGGCAGCGCGGGCACGCACGAAGGCATCATGTACTTGATGGAGATGGGTGCGCGGCGGCCGTCCTCAATCATAAAGCGCAAGCCGTCAAGACCGGCAACATTGGCAATCTCGTGGCTGTCGGCAATGGCGGTGGTGGTACCGCGCGTCGCGGCCATGCGAGCGTACTCGGCGGGACGGATGTTCGAAGACTCGATATGCAGATGACCGTCAATAAAACCGGGAGCGAGATAGCGCCCTTGGCAGTCGATGACCTCAGTTGACTCGTAGGCGCCAGCGGCATCGTCGCGACCATCGTAGAGCACGCCGACGATCACACCGTCCTTGACGGCAACGCTACCGGGCGCCACACGTTGGCCATACACGTCGACGATCTGCGCATTGGTAAACAGCGTGTCGACGGGCACGCGCCCCTCGGCAGCATCGATCACAGACCTCATGACCTCAACGGACATACATACTCCTTTAACCGTAGAAAAAAGCTGCGGAGCGGACAGACCTTCACCGCAGCAAACCAATAGCCATTGTATGCCCAAACGATGGGTCAACAATACGCCTCTCCGCTTAACGGCACACGCCGCTTGGCGCAATGGGGGCAGGTTACTTTGCACCAATGACAAGGAGTGTCCCAAAGTGCCGGCACAAAAGGAACGTCCCCAAGTGCCAACAACGGAAGCGCCGATGTTTTGGCAACGACAGCGAGCGGGCCGCATTTGAGACAAGGTGACGTGAAACGAAAGGGCGCTGACCTTCTGGTCGCGCCCTTGAAGTTGAACGTCAGA
>URWQ01000198.1 GCA_900551635.1 uncultured Collinsella sp.
GGGACGATAGCCCATGGCAAGCACCAGCGTATCGGCATCGGCGATGGTGTGGACCTCGCCATCCTTCTCGTAGCTGATGGCATCCTCGGTAATCTCGGTCACCTTGGCCTCGGTCAGCACGTGGACGCCCTTGGAAAGCATGCGCGTGATGAGCACCGCGCGACCGGCGCCGCCCTCGTTGGCGGCGAGCGTCTTGGTCATCTCGATAACAGTGACATCGCGATTGGCCGGCGACAGGTCGTTGACCAACGGGGCCAGGTAATCGGCCGTCTCGCAACCGACGGTGCCGCCGCCCACGATGACGATCTTCTTGCCCGGGAAAGCCTTGCCACCCAGCAGATCGTCAGCCGTCATAACCTGCTTAAAGCCCTGCATGAAGGCCGGAGCGATGGGCTCGGCGCCATAAGCCAGGACGACCTCGTAGCCCGCGTAGTCACGCTGAATGTCCTCGGCCGAAAGCTCGGTACCAAAGACGCACTTCACGCCCGCCTCAGCAAGACGGCGATACTGGTATTTGATCACGCGGGTGAGTTCCTGCTTTGCCGGCGGAACGGCTGCGATGCGCATCTCGCCGCCCGGCTCATCCTGCTTATCCACGAGCACCACGTTGTGTCCGCGCTTGGCGGCAATATAGGCAGCCTCCATACCCGCAGGACCAGCGCCCACAACGAGCACGTTCTTAGCCTCGGCGGCAGGCTCGTAACCAGCCTCGTCGCGCTCCACGTCCGGGTTGACGGTGCAGGAGATGCGCTTGCCGAACATAATGCCGTTCAGGCAGCGCAGGCAACCGATGCAGGGACGGATGTCGTCGGCGTTGCCGGCAGCGGCCTTGTTGCAGAACTCGGCATCGCACAGATTGGCGCGGCCCATCATGCAGATGTCGGCAGCGCCGTCCTCGATCAGCTCCTCGGCAATCCAGGCCTCGTTGATGCGGCCGACCGTGGCGACGGGAATGTTGACGTGTTTTTTAATCTCACGCGAGCAGGCGGCGTGCGACGCCTGCTGGGTACCGGCGGCGGGAATCGCGGAGCCGCGCTTGATGGTGGTGCCGCCCGACACATGAATCATGTCGACGCCGGCCTTCTCCAGGCGACGTGAGACGTAGATCATGTCGTTGAGGGTCAGGCCGCCATCGGTGTACTCATCGCCCGAAATACGGACGTCGATGATAAAGTCCTTGCCGCAGCGCTCGCGAATCTCGGCGATGACCTCGAGCAAAAAGCGCATGCGGGCGTCGAGCGAGCCACCGTACTCATCGGTACGCTTGTTGTAGAGCGGGGTCAAAAAACCACCGAGCATGCCGTGGGCGTGCGCTGCGTGGACCTCGACGCCATCGACACCGGCCTTCTGCATACGCACGGCAGCGTCGCCAAACTGATGGGTGAGCTTGTGAATCTCGTCGACCGTGATGGGGCGCGGTGCCTCGCGGGCATAGGACGGTCCCACGAAGGACGGAGCGATCAGGCGCGGCGTGCCCGGAATGTTAAAGGCCATGTAGGCGGGGTGGAAGAGCTGCGGCATGATCTTGCAGCCATACTCGTGGACGGCCGCGGCGAGCTTTTCCCAGCCGGGGATGAACGTGTCGTCGTAGCAGCACATGTCGCCCGGCAGATAGGTATAGGTGGGCTCGACCGTCACGACCTCGGTGATGATCAGGCCCACGCCGCCCTTGGCGCGGGCACGGTAATGATCGACCAAATCGTCGGTCACATAGCCATGATCGGCCAGGTTGGTGGACACCGGCGGCATAAAGACGCGGTTCTTGACCTCGGTCGTACCGACCTTGATCGGGCTAAAGAGCATCGGATAGGCAGAGGACTCCATACAGGGTTCCTTTCGTTTGAGCCGCTCGGCGGCAGTTGCTAACGTACTTATCGTATCAGCAACCGCCGCATCCGCAGTCATACATGCCCAAAAGCCGGTCGGCTAATGAATACCGCGGCCCAAGTCCTCAGCGATCTTATCCACGCCCTTAAGTGCAGCGCACGTCTTTTTGTTGGAGCAATGCCCCGTGCAAACGCCACCCTGAGCGCAGTCGGCGCAGGTGCCCTTGCGGTAGATGCGCACGCACACGGCGACAAACGCAACGCCGATAACAGCCAGTACAACAATATCGATAGGTGCCATAGCAAGCCTCCTCTAGTTAACCATCACTTACTTTACCCCATTCTCCACCTACCAAAAAGGGACAGGTTAATTTTGGTCGGTTTTATCTGCGGAAACGTCACATCTCCCCCACCAAAAAGCCCGAGTGTCGCTGGGACACCCGGGCTCGTGGAAAGGGGTTAATCCTTATTCGGATTTAAGCGGAAACTGCGGCGGAAGCAGTGTTGGTCTCATCCTCGTCCGTCCAAGCAAACTTAGGCATGGGACGGAAAATCTGGAAGAGCATCGCAACCAGCAGCACAATGGCCACAACCGTCCAGAAACCAAACTGTCCAAGAACGAACAGGTTGTAGAACTGGTTGATGAACAGGCCGATGACCCAAGCGAAGGCGCACTCGTAGCCGATGGCAATCGCGGTCCATTTGCCGGAGTCCATCTGGTTGCGGATGGTGCCCATGGCGGCAAAGCACGGAGCGCACAGCAGGTTGAACGCGCCAAAGGCAACGCAAGCGCCCATGGTCGGGAACATGCCGGCGAACGCGGTCCACAGGCTCGGGTCGGTCTCGGCGGCGTCGGCCACGGACAGCAGCGAGCCGGCAGTGGCGACGACGTTCTCCTTAGCGACAAGGCCAGAGACAGTCAGCGCGGTAGCCTGCCAGGTGCTAAAGCCGAGCGGGGCGAAGATCCAGGCAACCAGGTTGCCCAACATAGCGAGCACGGAGTAGTCCATAAACTCCTCGGGGATGCCGTCCATCGCAGGCAGGAAGCCAAAGGAACCGTTGTAGCTACCAAAGTTGGACAGGAACCAAACGACGACGGTGGACGCGAAGATGACCGTGCCGGCCTTCTTGATAAAGGCCCAGCAGCGCTCCCACACGTGCAGCGCCCAAGAGCGAATCGCCGGGAAGTGGTAGGCAGGAAGCTCCATAACGAACGGCGTCGGGCGACCGGCGAAGAGCTTGGTTTTCTTGAGCATGAGGCCCGAGGCGATGACGGCAAAGACGCCCAGGAAGTAGAAGAGCGGGCTGATCCACGCGGCCGTGGTGGAAGAATCGCCAATGATGGAGCCCATGAGCAGGGCGATGATCGGCAGCTTGGCGCCGCAGGGGATGAACGTGGTGGTCATGACCGTCATGCGGCGGTCCTTCTCGTTCTCGATGGTCTTGGTGGCCATGACGCCGGGGACGCCGCAGCCCGAGGACACGAGCATGGGGATGAACGACTTACCGGACAGGCCAAAGCGGCGGAACACGCGGTCCATGATAAAGGC
>URWQ01000199.1 GCA_900551635.1 uncultured Collinsella sp.
GCGCGTCGCCGATTTCGCGGAGCGCTTCTTCGTGCGTGTTCTCCCGCTGCCCGGTGCTATAACGAAGTGCATCGACGCGGGGTTTTCGCCGTCGCACGTCATCGGCATGCAGGGGCCCTTCACCCGCGAGCTCAACGAGGCGATGCTTCGGCAGGTGGGCGCCCAGTGGCTTGTGACCAAGGACTCGGGAACCGTAGGTGGCACGGCCGAGAAGATCGCCTCCGCGCGCGACGTGGGAGCGCGCTGTATCGTGGTCGCCCGCCCCGCCGAGGGAGGCGGGGGCCTTTCGCTTCGGGAAGTGGAAGACGCGCTCTTACGGGAGTTCGCGCGCTAGGCGCTCGCCACGCCCGCGCGCCCTCTCGCCCGCGAGGAGGAGCGCCCCGAGCAAGCTCGACCCGTACAAGCCCGTCATCCGCCAAAAGTTCGAGGACGACGCCCGGAACTGGCGCAAGCAGCCCTTCAATAAGTTGCGGTGAAATAGTGTCTGGTTTTGCTGCTAGATAGCATATTTAGTCCCTAATTCACCGCAACTTGTTGGTGGTGGCTTACTGGTAGCGTAGGCACTCCACCGGGTCGAGCTTTGCTGCGCGGCGAGCGGGGTAGAAGCCAAAGATTACGCCGATGCCGACGGAGACGGCGAATGCCAGCAGCACCGTGGCGATTGAAAAGCTCGGTGTGATTTGCCCGCTGGCACCGAGCTCGCCAAGAACCCCTGATCCGGAGGCAAACATCGCGAGGCCCCAGGCCAGCAGATAGCCAATCAGGACACCCAACAGGCCACCGGTGACGCACAGCGCCGAAGACTCGGCCAAAAACTGCGCGGTGATATCGCGACGACTGGCGCCCAGGGCACGGCGAATACCGATCTCGCGGATGCGCTCAGTCACGTTGGTGAGCATCATATTCATAATGCCGATACCGCCGACAAGCAGCGAGATGCTGGCGACAGCGCCCATGATGAGCGAGAACGCGCCCATAAAGGAGTTGAGTGCATCGATGGCGCTTTTCATGGAGGTCGCCGATACACTGTCGTACTCATCCTCCTCCTCGATGCCCTTCATCGCGCGCACCTTGGACTCGATGGTCTTACAAAGCTCATCCATGTCCGTGCCCTCGGCGGCTAGTGCCGTCACGCTGGGGAATGAAGGATTCTCGTCGCCAAACAGGCCGGAGATGGTTTCGCGTGGCATATACAGCGTGAGTGAGCCCATGGAGTCGCTGCCGCCATCAATCACGCCTACAATCTGCACCTCGCCGTTGGACACCTTGATGGTTTTCCCCAGCGCATCCTGTTCGTTGCCGTAAAGCTGATCGGCGCCGTTGCGGCTGATGAGCGCCACGCGCGAGCCTGATTGGGACTCGGCTTGGGAATAGGTGCGCCCCGCAACGAGCTTGCTGGCCCCCACGGCGTCGAGCATGTCGCTATCGACACCCTGTGCCATGACGGTATAGCTTTTATCGCCGGTCTTGTACTCGGTATACGCGCTGTCGACAATGCCGATCTGCTCTATCTGCGGCACCAGTTTTTGAAGCTTCTCGATGTCCGACTCGGTGAGTTCTTGCGACGAATAGATTTGCACCATGCGTGCCGCATTGAGGCCCAGACTGTTGACCAGGCTGTTTTGGATGCCGCCGATGAGCGAAGTCATGGCGATAACCGAGGCGATGCCGATGACAATGCCCAGGATGGTGAGCAGGCTGCGCCCCTTGTTGGCTTCGAGCGAGTGAAGGGCTTCCTGGATGAGATCGCGGGCGCTCATGCCACCACTCCTTTCGGCGGGTTTGCGGAGGCGGAAATCATGGGCAGGCTATCTACAGCGCTGCGCAGGGTCCGCGGTGCATGTGGAATATACGCGCCGTCGTGAATGCGACCGTCGCGGATGGTCACGGCACGGTCGGCCTCGGCGGCGATGCCGGGGTCGTGTGTGATGAGCACGATGGTTTTGCCGCGCTTCTGGAGCTTATGGAAGGTCTCCATCACAAGCGCTCCGGTCGCGGAGTCCAGGTTTCCCGTCGGCTCATCGGCCAGGATGATGGGCGGGTCATTGACGAGGGCGCGTGCGATGGCGACACGCTGCATCTGGCCGCCCGAGAGCTCGGATATGCGGTGGTCCCAGTGGTCGACGGGCAGCGTGACAGCCTGCAGCGCGTGCACGGCGCGCATTTCGCGCTGGCTACGGGGCACATTGGTGTAGGCCAGCGGCAGCATCACGTTTTCGATAACCGACAGGCGCGGCAGCAGGTTGAAGCTCTGAAAGACAAAGCCAATGCTCAGGGCGCGAACTTCGGTGAGCTCGTCATCGTCAAGCTCGGCCACGTTGAGCCCTTGCAGGTAGTAGTCGCCCGCCGTCGGCTTATCCAGGCAGCCTAGGATGTTCATGAGCGTTGATTTGCCCGAGCCCGAAGGGCCGGTGATAGCGACGAATTCGCCGCTCATCACCGCAAGGTTCACGTTGTGCAGGATGTGGGCGCAACCTGCCTCGCTCTCAAAGATGCGGTGCACGTTGCGGATGTCGATAACGGGACGCATTACATGCCCTCGTCGTCAGACATGCTGCCCGAATCCGTGCTGTAGCCGCCGTCAGCCGTTGCGTCCGCTCCGGTGTCCATGACGAGGGTGTCGCCATCGCGCAGCTTGGTAACAGGCACGTCAGGGTTGATCTCGTTGCCCTGGTCGTCGCGCTTGACCTGCGTCTTGCCGACTACGGCTTCGTTGTCGTTTTGCGTCACGACGGTCACCTTCACGCGACGGGTTTGCTTGCCCTCGTCATCGGTTGCGACGTTGACGTAATAATGTTCGCCGTCTTCGGTCATGAGCGCCATCGTCGGCACCATCACCACGTCGTCGAGCTGCTCGGTCACCACCGATACCTCGGCCGTCATGCCCGGCTTCAGGCGCGCGTCGGGAGCCTCTATGAGAATGTCGACGTTAAAGGTTACGCTGCCGCCGCCACTGTTGGCGGCGTCGGAGTTTGCCACCGACGCGATAGCCGTGACGGTGCCCTGGCTCACGATATCGGGAAACGCGGGATACGTGACGTTGGCGCTCTGCCCAACGGCGATCTTGGCGATGTCCTTTTCGCCCACCTGCACGGTCACCTTCATCTTGGACAGGTCGGCGATCTGCATGCACTGCTTGCCGCCGCTCGTATCGCTTTCGCCCATGATCATGCCGCCTGTAACCGTGGCGCCCACTTTGGCATTGAGCTCCACGATGCTACCCGAGCTCGGGGCCGTGACCGTGCGACTGGAGGCCTTGGCGTTCGCCTGGTCGAGGTTTGCCTGGGCTGATGCGAGGCTGCGCTGCGCGGCCGATACGGCGTTCGTGTCCGATGATGTAAAACCCATTT
>URWQ01000200.1 GCA_900551635.1 uncultured Collinsella sp.
GCCGCGGACATCGATCTCGATGACCTCGATGAGCCTGCAGCCATCACCGCATCGATTGATGCCCAAGATCGCATCGACACCGGCGACCTTCCGGACGCCTCGCTCGAGGTTGATGTTCCCATGGCCGATTACTCGGGCCACGAGGACATGTGGGCCGCCGCCACCGCGATTCTGGATGAGATTGACGAGCCCGCTCCTGTTGCAGCGCCCGCTCCCGTCGCTGCCCCTCAGCCTGCTGCCCCCGCCTATGTCGGCCGTCACAGCGCTGTGTTCCCCGAGGATACCGCCCGTATCTCGCGCGAGAGCATCGAGCGGGCCGAGGCTATTGCCGCCGGCATTATGGAAAACCGTCGTCACGAGCGCGTCAATCAGATCCTCGAGGAAGAGATCGAGCGCCTGCAGTCCTCTACCGCCAAGCGTACGGGCCGTGCCTATCTGAGCGTTATCGAGGGCGGTACCGCCAGCTTCGCGCCGCTCCGCGCGGAGGCATAACTTCTGCATGGTTAAGATCAATCGAAAATGGGCGGTTGTTACCTGCCTGATGGCGCTCTTGATCTGGAGCAATTCGCTGGTTCCCGGCTCGGGGTCGGGCTCGCTGAGCCTAACGGTCATGGAAGCTATCCGCGGTTTCCTGCACGGCGTGGGACTTCCATATGAATGGGTGACCAACTTTGTTGTTCGCAAGTGCGCGCATTTTACCGAGTATATGGTGCTCGGCATCCTGGCAACGCACGCCTTTGATTTTGAGGGCCGGCGCACCTTTGACGTGCTGCTGCCCACGGCGGTGTTCCTGCTGCTGATTCCCTCGATCGACGAGACGATTCAGCTCTTTGTGCCGGGACGCGCCGGCATGATCACCGATGTGATGATCGACTGCTGTGGAGCGGCAACGGGCGTTGTGCTTCGATATCTCTTACGGTGGCTGATGTGCGCCAAAAAAGCCGCCTAGGACGTATTGTTTGGTCCTAGGCGGCCTTTTTTATTTGAGGGGTTATATGAGGCGTGGTGGCGTCGTTCCGTAGGTTGGATTTGCCGAGCGCGCCACGCCCTGTGGGTGCGTCTGCTACTGAAGCGCCTGTGCGCCCAGGGCCAGGCAGCCCATGATGCCCTGCTTGCCCTCGAGGCTGTTGTTGACAATATAGGAATCGATGTCGTTGACCTCGGGCGTGACGATATAGCCGTTGAGCATCTCGGCGCACTTTTTGCGTGCGAGCGGCACGATGGGGGTGTGGTCGGCCACGCCGCCGCCGATGATGATCTTTTGCGGTGCGTAGCACAGCGTGTAGGTCATGAGCGCCTGTGCCAGATAGCCTGCGAGCAGGTCCATGGCCTCCGGGTCATCGGCCATGTCTCCGGCGCTCTTGCCATCCCAGCGCTTTTTAACGCCAGGGCCGGCGATGAGGCCCTCGAGGCAGTTGTCATGGAAGGGGCAGGCGCTATGCTCGCCGATGGTGTCGCGCGGGTCGCGCGTGACCAGGATGTGGCCGGCCTCGGGATGCATCATGCCGTGCACGAGCTTACCGCCCGAGAGCACGCCGGCGCCCACGCCGGTGCCGATGGTCAGGTAGACCACGTCGGTGAGGCCCTGGGCGCAACCAAAGGTGACCTCGCCCAAGCAGGCAACGTTGACGTCGGTGTCGTAGCCACAGGGAATATTGAGCTCGTTTTGGATGGTGCCCAGCAGATCAAAGTAGCGCCATGCCGTTTTGGGCGTCTCCAGGATCTTGCCGTATTGGGGCGACGCGGGGTTGACTGCGGTGGGGCCAAAGGCGCCGATGCCCAGCGCGGTGATGCCCTTGTCGGCAAACCATGCATTGACGGCCTCAACGGTCTCCTGCGGGGTCGTGGTCGCGATCTGCTCACGCTCCAGGACCGTACCGTCTGCATAGCCCGTGGCGCAGACCATCTTGGTGCCGCCGGCCTCGAGCGCTCCGATAAGCTGCTGATCTGCCATAGTATTCCTCTCTCTGGGACGAGTTGCTCCGTGACTAGAGTATAGGGCTCTAAACTATTTAAGAAAGCGCTATAAAAAGAAGCCTCGCAACGCGGCGGGCGGTGCGAGGCTTCTTTGGCTACTTTAGCTGCCGGGCCGTCCTTACCCGCGCGGCTTGATTTTATCACGTAGAGACTTGAGGTTCTCCAGTGCCGCGTTAAGCGTCTCGTCCCGCTTGGCAAAGTGGAAACGAATCAGATGGTTGACGGGCTCGCGGAAGAAGCTCGAGCCGGGCACGGCGCCCACGCCCACCTTGGATGCGAGGTCCTCGCAGAATTCGAGGTCGCTGTCATAGCCAAACTCAGAGATGTCCATCATGACGTAGTAGGCGCCCTGCGGCACGTTATGCTCAAGACCGATGCTATCGAGCCCCTGGCAGAACAGGTCGCGTTTGGCGGTGTAGAGGTCGAGGACCTCATCGTAATAGCTGTCGTCGAAGTTGAGGGCGGTGACAACGGCTTCCTGCAGGGGAGCGGCGGCACCCACGGTGAGAAAGTCGTGGACCTTCTTGATGCGCTCGGTGATCTGGGCCGGGGCGATGGTGTAGCCCAGACGCCAGCCGGTGATGGAGTAGGTCTTGGACAGCGAGCTGCACGAGAGCGTGCGCTTCCACATGCCGGGCAGGGACGCGAAGTAGGTATGCTTGTTGGGGGCATAGACGATGTGCTCATAGACCTCGTCGGTGATGACATAGACGTCGTACTTCTCCGCAAGGTCGGCGATGATCTTCAGCTCATCATAGGTGAACACCTTGCCGCAGGGGTTGGAGGGGTTGCAGAGGATCAGCGCCTTGGGGTGCTGGCGGAACGCGGCTTCCAGCTCGTCCACATTAAAGTTGAACAGCGGGGGATGCAGCGGAACATAGATCGGCTCGGCACCGGAAAGGATGGTGTCGGCACCGTAATTTTCATAAAAAGGCGAAAAGACAATGACTTTATCGCCGGGGTTGGCAACGGTCATCATGGCGGCCATCATGGCCTCGGTACTGCCGCAGGTGGTCACAATCTCGGTGTTGGGGTCGATCTGCCGCCCCATCAGGCGGGACTGCTTTTCGGCCAGTGCTTCGCGAAAGTTCTGCGCGCCCCAGGTGATGGAATACTGGTGGAAGTTTTCGTGCGATACTTCGGCCAGGCGGTCCAGAATCGCAGACGGCGGGTTGAAATCCGGGTAACCCTGGGAAAGATTGATGGCACCGTACTTAGCGCTGACGCGGGTCATGCGGCGGATAACGGAATCGGTAAAATGTTCCGTGCGGGTGGATAACGGCTGCATATACATTCCCTCTCTCGATAAAACTAAGGCAACACCGCACAATTCCCGCCTTGCGGCTTAAGCACCGCTCCGGCAGCT
>URWQ01000201.1 GCA_900551635.1 uncultured Collinsella sp.
CGATCTGCGCGACGTGCGCCATGACCTGAATGCCGCGGGCCTCGAGTGCCTGCAGCGCAATGCCGCCGGCGATGCATAAGGGGGCCGTTAGGCGGCCGGAAAAATGTCCGCCACCAGCGACATCGTGCATGTTGTGATACTTCACGCGCGCAGGGAAGTCCGCATGTCCGGGGCGGGGCTTGCGGCGCAGCTCGGAGTAATCCTTGGAGCGCGTGTTGGTGTTCTCGATAATCGCGGCGATGGGCGCGCCGGTGGTATGTCCATCGACAACACCGGCGATGATATGCGCGGCGTCGGCCTCGCGGCGTTTGGTTGCGGTCTCGTCGCGGCCAGGGGCGCGACGGTCGAGGAAGGCCTGCAGCTTCTCCTGGTCCACGGCGATGCCCGCCGGGATGCCATCGAGCGAGCAGCCGATGGCGGGGGAGTGCGACTGGCCGAAAATGCTCAGATGCAAAACGTTGCCAAAGGTCGAGGACATGCTATTCCTCCTCGAGCGTGACCTTGCCGCCCAACAGGCGGTAGTGGTCGAAGAAATCGGGATAGGACTTGTTGACGGCCTCGGCGCCGTGGATCACGACCTCGCCGGTGGCACGGCTCGCGGCGATGGCGGCCATCATGGCGATGCGGTGGTCGTTGTGCGAATCGACCTCGCCGCCGGTAAAGGCATCGACACCCTTGATGATGAGGTCGTCACCGGCAATGCGCACCTGCGCGCCCAACGCGGTGAGCTCGCGGGTGGTGGTGGCCAGACGGTCGGATTCCTTGATGCGCAGACGGGCGCAATCGCGGATAAAGGTGCGGCCCTGTGCCAGTGAGGCCACGGCCGAGATAACGGGCACGAGGTCGGGAATGTCGTGGGCGCTCATCTCAAAGCCGGCGAGTTTGTCAGACTGCACGGTGGCGGCGTTGGTGGAGCGCACGATGCGGGCGCCAAAGCGCGAAAGCGCGGCAAGTACGTTGCGGTCGCCCTGGGCCGAGCTAAGCGACACACCCTCGACGGTGATGGGGTCGGAGCCGATGGCGCCGGCGCACAGCCAAAAGGCAGCGTTGGACCAGTCACCCTCGACGGCCACGCTGCCGGGCGTGCGATACGAGCCACTGCTCACGCGGAAGTTCGTGACCTCGGGCTGGCCGTCCCGGGCGGGAATACGCTCGACGTTGACCTCGACGCCGAAGGCCTTCATGGCCTGGATCGTCAGGTTGATGTAGGGGCGGCTCTCAATGAGGCCGGTCACCTGCACGCAGGAGGGCTGGGCCAGCAGCGGGGCTGCCAGCAGCAGGCCCGAGATGTACTGCGAGCTCACGTTGCCCGGTAGCACAAAGGTGCCCGGGCGCATGCGGCCGCTCGTCTTGAGCGGAAAACCGCCCAGACCCTGTAGGTCGCAGCCGGCGGCGACGATCTCGTCCGAGAGCGGGGAGAGGGGGCGTGCGCCCAAGCGTCCCTGACCCACAAAGGTGGCCTCTGCGCCCAGCGCGCAGGCGACGGGCAACATAAAGCGGAGTGTGGAGCCGCTTTCGCCGCAGTCAAGCGTGCCGCCGGCAAGGGCCTTGAGCAGGCCAAACTCAACACTCTTCATGGTGGGGTGGACCTGGAAGCCGTCCTCGACGGTCTCGATGCGGGCACCCAGGGCCGTAAGGCAACGCACCGTAGCCTCGATGTCGGCGCAGGTGGTGTTGCAGGTGACGTGCGTCTCGCCGTTGGCAAGCGCAGCGCAGATAATCAAGCGGTGCGCCATCGACTTGGATGCGATGGCGGGAACGGTGCCCTTGAGCGGGGACGGGGTGATGCGGGCTAGCATGCGGATGCGTCTCCCTTCTGGCCGAGGCCCTCGGCAATGAGTTCATGGAAAGTGGAAAGCGGCGTGCGGTCGATGCTGCAGCGGCCAATGCCGTGCGGAATCACCAGGTCGATAGTGTCACCGGCACGTTTTTTGTCGTGCAGCGCCTCGGCAAAGATGGCGTCGGCATCTTGGTCGCAGCGGGTCTTGAGGCCATGGCGGGCGCAGAGCTCCTCAATACGACCGGGCAGTGCAGCATCGCAAACGCCGTGCAGGGCCGCGGCGCGCGTGATGATACCCATGCCGATCGAAACGCAGTTGCCGTGTCCGAGCTCAAAGTGCTCGCAGGCCTCGACGGCGTGTCCGGCGCTGTGTCCAAAGTTGAGGAGCTTGCGCTGGTTGGTTTCGCGCTCGTCGGCGACGACCACGGCGCGCTTGATGTCGATATTGCGGGCGATGATGAGCGCTACGCGGGCCACATCGCGGTTGAGCAGCTCCAGCGTGAGCGGGGTCTTCTCCAGCTCGGCGAAAAGCTCTGGGTCGGCGATCACGGCGTGCTTGACGACCTCGCCACAGCCGTCGGCGAACTGCTCGGGCGTGAGGGTGGCCAGGCACCCCACGTCGGCGATAACCACATTCGGCTGCCAAAAGGCGCCGGCCAGGTTCTTGCCGGCAGCCAGGTCGATGGCGGTCTTGCCACCCACCGACGAATCCACCATGGCGAGCAGGCTCGTCGGGATCTGCACAAACTTGCAGCCGCGCATGTAGGTGGCGGCCACAAAGCCCGTCACGTCGCCCACGACGCCGCCGCCGAGCGCCACGATAACGTCGGAGCGCGAAAGCTCGTGCTCGGCCACAAACTCCAAAATGGCAACATAGGTTTCGGCGCGCTTATGGGCCTCGCCGGCCTCGAAGGTGCAGATGCTCACCTCGTAGCCTGACGCCTCCAGGCTCTGCTTAACGGGCATCTGGTAAAGCGGGCCCACGTTGGTGTCCGTCACGATGACGGCCTTGGTGCCGCCGGCAGTGGCGCGCACGAGCGGTCCCGCCTGCTCCAGCAAAAACGTGCCAACATGCACCTGGTAGGGGCGTGCAGTGTCGATATCGATGGTAATCGCCATAAGCTATGGTCCTTTCGACCTGGCGTGATAGGTGGTCTAGTGGGAGGCCTCGTCGTCGAGCGCGCGCTTAATGCGGTCGCCCTCGGCAAGGAGATTCTCCAGATAGCGCTGGTCGCGGTCCTTAAGGGCGCGGCTGTAGGCGCCGAGCGATTCGATAAGATGGTCGATCTCGAAGGCGAGCGCGTCGGCGTCGTCGATCATGAGCTCGGACCACATTTGCGGGTTGAGGTGCGCCACACGGGTGAGATCGCGATAGCTACCGGCCGAAAAGCCGTGGTGGACCTGGGCAGTGGGGCTTTTGACGTAGGCGTTGGATACCACGTGCGCAAGCTGGCTCGTGAAGGCGATGACGCGGTCGTGCTCGGCGGCGCTGGTCACGCTGAACTTGCCAAAGCCCAGGGGGCGCACCATCTCGCGCACCTGGCCCAAAAGCTCCAGCTTA
>URWQ01000202.1 GCA_900551635.1 uncultured Collinsella sp.
CCGCGTGGAGCCGGTGTGCGACAAGGCGAAACGATGCGGCGGATGCACCATGCAGCAGGTTTCCTATGAGCAGCAGCTCGAATACAAGTGGAACAAGGTGAAGAACTGTCTGCAGAGAATCGGCAAGATGGAGAACGTGGAAGCCATCATGGAAAAGCCAGCCTACGGCATGAACAATCCATTCCACTACAGGAATAAGGCCCAATTCCCTGTCGGCAGAGACAAGAATGGCAATGTTGTCATCGGATTCTACGCTGGAAGAAGCCACGACATCATAGACACAGAGAGCTGTGCCATCGGTGCGCCAGTGAATGACAAAATAGTTGCTATTGTCAGAAGCTTCATTGAGGACAATCACATATCGACCTACGACGAGGAGACTGGAAGAGGTCTGGTCAGACATATCCTTATCAGAGTTGGATTTACCACCAAGGAGATCATGGTGTGTCTGGTGACAAATGGCAACAAGCTTCCGCACAGTGAGATTTTGATAGATGAACTGGTTAAGATAGACGGCATGACATCCATTTGCCTGAATGTCAACATGGAGAATACGAACCGTATACTCGGTGATAAGTGCATAACCCTCTGGGGACAGTCATACATCACGGACTATATCGGTGACATCAAATATCAGATATCCCCATTGTCCTTCTATCAGGTAAATCCTGTCCAGACAAATGTCCTGTACAACAAGGCTTTGGAGTATGCGGATCTGTCAGGCGACGAGACTGTGTGGGATATGTACTGCGGAATAGGAACCATATCCTTGTTCCTCGCACAGAAGGCAAAGAAGGTATACGGAGTGGAGATCGTTCCACAGGCTATAGATGATGCAAGACACAACGCCGAGATCAACGGGATCACAAATGCCGAGTTCTTTGTCGGCAAGGCAGAGGAAGTCGTTACAGATATATATAAGAAAGGTGGCGACGGCTCCCACGCGGACGTCGTGGTCGTAGACCCACCACGAAAGGGCTGTGATCAGGTTCTTCTGGATACTCTGGTCCATATGGCGCCGGAACGTATCGTCTACGTGAGCTGCGACCCGGCAACTTTGGCCCGCGACCTCAAACGCTTTGTCGAGGAGGGCACCTTCTCTCCCATCAAGATCACGCCGGTCGACCTATTCCCGCAAACCTTCCACTGCGAAACCGTCGTCCACCTCAAGCGCAACTAGACACATGATCATTGCTCAGAAAAATCATTGGGAAATCGAGCGTGGCAAGCGGAGGTCTTCGGGGTATAAGACGGCTAATTGTATGCCGCCTATGAAAGGAACCCCCATGCCCAGCGTTGCCGTTCTCGCCGCCGATGGCTTTGAAACTATTGAATGCTTGACCATGGTCGATGTCATGCGTCGCGGCGGCGTGCGCGCCACGCTCGTCTCGATCATGCCCACGCGTGAGGTCGTAAGCTCGCTGCAGATCCCCGTGACCTGCGATGCGCTCTTTGATGAGATCGACTTTGACGAGTACGACTGCGTCGTGCTACCCGGCGGCCTACCCGGTGCTACCAACCTGCGCGCCGATCAGCGCGTCTGCGACGTGGTCCGCGAGTTCGCCGCAACCAAGCACGTCGCCGCCATCTGCGCCGCCCCGTTTATCCTGGGCGAGCTCGACCTGCTCGAGGGGCGCCACGCCACGTGCTTCCCTGGCTTTGAGAAAAGCTTCCCCGAAGGCGCCTATACCGGCGAGAAGGTCACGCAAGACGGCAACATCATCACCGCCAGCGGCATGGCCCAGTCGCTCCCCTTTGCGCTTGAGCTGCTGCGCACGCTCGCCGGCGACAAGGCCGTCGACAAGGTCGCCGAGGGCATTCAGCTATGATTTTGGCTTCGCAATCACCGCGCCGCATCGAGTTGATGCGCGAGGCGGGCTATGACATTCGCATCATTCCTGCCGATATCGACGAAACGCCGTTTGATGGCGAGGCCCCGCTTACGCTCGTTGAACGCTTAGCACGCGCCAAAGCCGCCGCCGTTGCCGCCGAACATGCCGAGCCCAATGAGCTGACGGTCGCGGCCGACACCATCGTCACCTTTGACGGCAAGATTCTGGGCAAGCCGGCAACCGAGGACGAGGCGCGCACCATGCTCCGTGAGCTTTCGGGCCGCACGCACCAGGTCGCAACCGGCGTCTGCATCGTTAAGGCAGGCGACACGGCCGCCCCGCATGCCGCCGAGAGCCTGTCCTTTGTCGATGTGACCGACGTGACGTTCTACGAGCTCACCGACGAGCAGATCGAGCGCTACGTCGCCTCGGGTGAGCCCATGGACAAGGCCGGCGCCTACGGCATTCAGGGCACAGGAGGACGCATGCTCGTGCACGATATTTCAGGCGACTTCTATAACGTGGTGGGCCTACCCATCGCCCGCGTCGCGCGCGCGATTCAAAAACTCTCGTAATTGCATCTGGCGCTGGGTATCCCCCGGCGCCTACAATTTTGGCGTACCGTACGGATCCCGACCGGGCACAAGGCGCGGCGGAAAACCGATAGGAGTTAAACATGGATACACTGCTCAAAGCCATTGACGTTTGCGATGTCGATGGCTTTTGCTTTGGCAACTATACGGACGATGAGGCAGGCACCGGCTGCACCGTAATCGTGGCACCCGAGGGCGCCACCGGCGGCGTTGACGTACGCGGTGGCGCTCCCGCTTCGCGCGAGACCGACCTGCTGCGTCCCGAAAACACCGTCGATAAGGTCCACGCCGTCTGCCTTTCGGGCGGATCGGCCTTTGCCCTCGAAGCCGCAAGCGGCGTGGCCCGCGAACTCGAGAGCCGCGGTATCGGTCTGCCTGTCGGCCCCACGCAGGTGCCTATCGTGTGCTCCAGCTGTATCTTCGATCTCGCCTTTGGTAACCCCACCGTTCGCCCCGACATTGAGGCCGGCATCGCCGCCGTGCGCGAAGCACTCGACAACACCCCCACCAAGCTCGAACAGGGCAACGTGGGCGCCGGCACGGGCGCTACCGTGGGTAAGCTCATGGGCCCCACTACCTGCATGAAGGCCGGCCTTGGTGCTGCCGCCGTGGCGCTCGGCCCCATCAAGGTGGGCGCCGTGGTCTCGGTCAACGCCTGCGGCAACGTTGTCGACCCCTTCACCGGCGAGTGGGTCGCCGGTATGCGCGCCGCAGCCGATAGCGACCAGATCGTCGACATGGAACTCGCAGCCTTTGCCGCCGCCGGATCCATGCAGATGCCGCTCGACCGCACCAACACCACCATCAGCTGCATCGTCACCAACGTGGAACTCACTAAGGCACAAGCCACCAAGGTCTCCCAGATGGCCGCAGACGCCTACGCACACGCCATCCGCCCCACACACACCACCA
>URWQ01000203.1 GCA_900551635.1 uncultured Collinsella sp.
CTGCCGATCGGCGAGCATGGCTTCACAGGTCTGGCACTCGACGCCTGCTGCTCCAACGGATCCATCGTGCGCGACAGCCATGGTGAGGTGCTCAAGACCTGGACCATCGACCCGCAGGTTACCGAGGAGCTGCTCAAAGCGTTCCCGGACATTTGCTTCGACTGCTCCACGCCCGACGGCATGTTCTCGAGCGGTTCGTTCGAGATGCACCAGGCGGGCTTTAAAAAGGACAGTCCTATCAAGCGCATCGTGATGCGCGGCATGCGTGCACGTGGCGGGTATCACGAGGAACAGTATTTCGACCAGTCGATCGGTGACATCCTGCGTCATGACGTGTGCAAAATCAACTGCCGCGTGACCTCGCCCGAGCTGGAGCGCGACCTTAAGGCATATTTGGCTGAGCGATCGGACCGCGTGGTCAACGCGCCGTTCGATCCGGTGATGTTCGAGATCACGGACGTGGCGTGCAACAAGGGCGAGAGTGTGGCTTGGCTGGCGGGCTACTACGGTATTGCCGAGGACGAGGTCGCGGTCTACGGCGACGGCGGCAACGATATCGCCATGCTCAAGCGTTTCCGTCACAGCTACGCGACCAAAAACGGCAGTGACGCGGCCAAGGCCGCCGCGAGCGTGACCATCGGCAGTTGCATGGTCCACGCCGTTCCCAAGCATATGCTCGCCACCATGCGCAAGCAAAACTCCCGCACCGTCATCGAATAATGTGGCAAAGGGATAGTCCCTTTGTCACATGGGAGATGCCGGCTTTTGGCGTATAGGACTGTTACGCTTTCGCCACCAACAAATTTCGAGTTATTCGGCCTGTCGGAGGTCGTTAAATGGCTAAAGATGCCCTCGCAGGAACATTCATACCTCTAACGGTGTTTGATTCGGTGACGTAAGTGCGCAAATGGGCATGTATGCGCTCAAATAAGGACAAAAACTCTCAGATAATCCCGGTGGTGCATTTATGCAGAACCAGCAGCGTGGCCGAATAACTCGAAAATGTAGGTAGCAGTTCGGCGACAAGCTCGGGTATGGCAAAGGAACTGTTCCTTCGCCATACCCGAGTTCCGATCTTCTGAAATGCGAACAAACATTCGCATATCTAACTGCGCTTTGATAGAATTGATACTGTTGGCGGCAGTTCCATGTGCCGGGCAACGCCCTCCATCTGATGGGAGGTGATGCCCATGACCGATCTGATTGATTTCGTGAGACTTCTGACCGCTTTGGTCTCGTTCTCCACGGCGCTCGTCGGGCTTTCCGAGGCACTCAAGCAACGTTCGAAGCAACGTAAAAGGGGTCGCCGCCGCTAAGGCGTTGACCCCTTAATCCAAGCAACGGCGCTGCCCAGCTTTCCAGAACTTGGGCTGCCGTCGACACTATTCTACCCACGAATGACATTTTGAACAATCGGCAATGCCGCTCCAAAAGCCAGGCACAACTGGCACAACCTAGGCGGTCGCTGAATGTGACAAAGGGACTGCCATTTGTCACATTCCAAATACTGCCTTTACGTGTTGATGCACACGGTGTGCAATAATACTCGCACTGTGCAATAGCGCACAGGCTGAGTAACAAGGAGGACGCTTGTCCCAGCTCGAGAAATGCGATCGCCGGTCCCTTCGCTCGCAGCGTGCCCTTCGCCAGGCACTTGCCAGCGAGCTTGCCGAAAGCGGCGACCTTTCGCGCATTAACGTCGCGTCGCTCACCGAGCGCGCCGGCCTTACGCGCCGTACGTTCTATTCGCATTACCGCGATATCCCCGACTTTATCAATCAAATCGAGGACGGCTTGCTGGCTGAGATCCGTGAGCGCATTGAGCTCATCACTGCAGCTCAGCTGCCCGATCTCTATCACAACATCGACGAGCTCGAGCCGGCACCCGGTTCGGTTGAGCTGCTTCGCTATCTTGCGGCTAATCGCGACCTTATCGGGGCCCTACTGGGCCCGGGCGGCGACTCCGCCTTTATTAAAAAGATCATCGATACCGCACGCGAGGCCGTGGTGCCGCGTGCACAGACGGGCATCTTGGGCCTGGCACTGGGCACCTTCTTTGACTACTACGTTACCTATGTCGTGAGTGCCGAGGTCGGCCTGATTCAGCGCTGGTTTGAGCGTGGGCTCACCGAATCGCCCGAGACCATGGCGCGCATTATGACGGTTATCGCCTTTGTGCGCCCCGGCGACCTGTATGGCCAACCCATCGATATCAACGTGCCGGAATACGGCATGAAGCTATTGAATCTGCAGCTCGAGGACGCGGTCGACACCATCGCAACCGTCGAGTCCAACAACTAAGAGGAGAGACAATGAGCAAACTCGTCGAGGGCATCAAGGACCGCATGGTCGCTGCCGCACGCGAGGCCGCGCCCGCCGTGGTGGACGCCGCGCAGAAGGCCGCGACCGCAGCTGCCGAGAAAGTTGCCGAGGCAGTTGCCGATGCCAAGAACGCGGCAGGGGAGACGTCCGTCGCTAGCGAGCTCGCCACTGCCGCTGAGCCCGTAGCCGCCGCCCACGCCCCCGAAGGCGCGATCTTCAACCCCGAGAACGCTCGCGGCAACCTGCACCTGGGCATCGACGTGGGCTCCACCACCGTTAAACTTGCCGTGCTCAACGACGACAACCAGATCGTCTACGCCAAGTACCAGCGCCACCACACCGACGTCCGTGCCTGCGCCCGCGACCTGTTCGAGGGCGCTGCGACCGTGCTGCCGACGGCCCAGATGACCTGCGCCATCACCGGCTCGGGCGGCCTTCTGCTGTCCCAGTGGCTCGACCTGGAGTTTGTCCAGGAGGTCATCGCCAGTAAGCGTGCCGTCGAGACCCTCATCCCGGCCACCGATGTCGCTATCGAGCTGGGCGGCGAGGACGCCAAGATCATCTACTTCGATAACGGCATCGAGCAGCGCATGAACGGCACCTGCGCCGGCGGCACGGGCGCCTTCATCGACCAGATGGCGGCCCTTCTGGACACCGACGCCGGTGGCCTGAACGAGCTGGCGGCCGATCATGAGACCATCTACCCCATTGCGAGCCGCTGCGGCGTGTTCGCCAAGACCGACGTTCAGCCGCTGCTCAACGAAGGTGCGAAGAAGGAAGATATCGCAGCTTCGATCTTCCAGTCGGTGGTCACGCAGACCATCTCTGGGCTTGCGTGCGGACGCCCGATCCGTGGCAATGTTGCGTTTTTGGGCGGTCCGTTGCAGTACTTGCCTCAGTTACGAGAGCGCTTCTACGACACGCTCGAACTGGACGAAGATCACATTATCGTGCCTGATAACGCGCATCTTTTCGTTGCGAGTGGCTGGG
>URWQ01000204.1 GCA_900551635.1 uncultured Collinsella sp.
CGCACCTGCCGCTGGCGTCCCGATCTGATCGAGACAGCGCGGCTCACGCCCGAGGAGCGCGCTTACGCGCAGGAGATTCTTGACGCTTCGTATTCGCAGAGCGAGGAGTGAGTATGGTTCCTACGCAGCATTCCGCGTTGAGGGGCGCTTTTGAGTGGATCGTGGTCATCGCGATCGCATTGGTCGCCACCTTCTTGATTCGCTCGTTTGTGGTCGAGCCCTTTGTGGTGCCCACCGGCTCCATGGAGTCCACGATCGAGATTGGCGACCAGATCCTGGCACAAAAGGTGAGCCTCGAGCTCGGTCAGCCCGTCAAGCAGGGCGATATCGTGGTGTTTCACAACCCCGATGGCACCTCCGAGCATGATGTTCTTGTCAAGCGTGTTATTGCCACGGCCGGCCAGACGGTCGACCTGCAGGACGGCAAGGTGGTCGTTGACGGCCAAGCGCTCGACGAGGACTATACGACGGGCATGAGCTGGCCACTTTCGGTCCAAGCGCCCGGCGCTCAGGTAAGCTATCCCTACACGGTTCCCGACGGGTGCGTGTGGGTGATGGGCGACAACCGCGAAAACTCTGCCGACTCACGCTACTTTGGTCCCGTCGATCGCTCTGATTTGATCGCTGTGGCGCTTGTGCGCTACTGGCCGCTCAACCGTCTGGGCGCTATCGACTAAAAACCGCTATAGTACAGTACCTAACCGTGTAATCGTTTCGACGAGGGGATATTAGAGGCATGAACGCTTCATCGCTTTCCTTCCAAGACATCATCCTGCGCCTCCAGCAGTACTGGGGCGAGCAGGGCTGCGTCATTATGCAGCCCTATGACTCCGAGGTCGGTGCCGGTACCTTCCATACCGCGACCACGCTGCGCTCGCTCGGTCCCGCCGAGTGGCGCACCTGCTATGCGCAGCCTTGCCGCCGTCCCGCCGACGGCCGCTACGGCGAGAACCCCAACCGCATGCAGCACTACTATCAGTTCCAGGTGCTCATCAAGCCCTCACCGGTCAACGCTCAGGAGCTTTACCTGGGGTCTCTTGCCGCTATCGGTCTGGACCCCAACGACCATGACGTCCGCTTTGTCGAGGACGACTGGGAGAGCCCGACGCTCGGCGCCTGGGGCCTTGGCTGGGAGGTCTGGCTCAACGGCATGGAGGTCACGCAGTTTACGTACTTCCAGCAGGTAGGCGGCATCGAGGTCGACCCCGTGCCCGTCGAGATCACCTATGGCCTGGAGCGCATCGCCATGTATGCGCAGGGCGTCAACTCGGTCTACGACTTGGTGTGGAGCTACCTGCCCGACGGCACGCCCATGACCTATGGCGACGTGTTCCTCGAGAACGAGCGCGAGTTCAGTGCCTATAACTTTGAGGTCGCCAACGTCGAGATGATGCGTCAGAAGTTTGACGACTACGAGGCCGAGTGCCATTCCTGTCTGGAGCGCAAGCTGCCGCTGCCGGCATATGACTGCGTCATGAAGTGCAGCCACGCTTTCAACCTGCTCGATGCCCGCGGCGCTCTGTCCGCAGTCGAGCGTGCCAACTACATCCTGCGCGTCCGCGGCGTCGCCAAGGCGTGCTGCGAGGCCTACATGGCCGAGGTCGCCGGAGTCAACGAGAATGCCGACCAGGAAGGCGAGGTGGCGTAAGCCATGGCAGACGCTAAGGATTTCCTGTTTGAGATCGGTACGGAGGAAATGCCCTCTGCACCGCTGAACAATGCCGTCAAGCAGCTTGGCACCATGATCGCCAAGGGTCTCGACGAGGCCGGTCTGGCCCACGGCGAGGTCCGCGTGATCTCGAGCCCGCGCCGCCTGGCTGCACTCGTTGCCGATGTCGCCACCGCGACCGACGAGGTTCACGAGGTCAAGCGTGGCCCCGCGGCCAACATTGCCTTCGACGCTGACGGTAACGCCACCAAGGCCGCCCAGGGCTTTGCCCGCAAGTGCGGTGTGGCTGCCGAGGACCTGGTCCGTCGCGAGGACACTGACGGTCGCGAGTATGTGTTCGCCGAGAAGAACATCCCTTCCGCCCCGGCCACCCCGATCCTGACGGCCCTGTGCGAGAAGACTATCGCTGGCCTGCAGTGGCCCAACTACCGCTCCCAGCGCTGGGGCCACGAGCACGCGACGTTCGTGCGCCCGGTCCGTTGGATCTGCTGCCTTTTGGGCGAGGATGTTGTGCCCGTGTCGTTTGCCGACGTGACGAGCGGCAACACCACGCGTGGTCATCGCGTGCTTGGCCCCGGTGACCATGTGGTCGCCAGCCCCGCCGTCTACGAGCAGGTGCTCGAGGACGTCGGCGTGCTTTCTGCCGAGCGCCGTCGCGAGGCCATCCTTGCCGGTATCGCCGAGGTCGAGGCTGCCCGTCCCGGCTGCCATGTCGATACGCCCAAGAAGGTCTTTGAGGAGGTCATCAACCTCTGCGAGTGGCCGACGGTGCTCGTCGGTACCTTCGATGAGGAGTTCCTCAAGGTCCCGCACGAGATCATCTGCGAGTCCATGCTCACCAACCAGCGCTACTTCCCGATCTATGACGGCGAGGGCAAGCTCACACGTGAGTTCGTGGTCGTCTCCAATAGCAAGCCCGAGAACGCCGAGCGCGTGATCGACGGCAACGAGCGCGTTGTGCGTGCCCGTCTGGACGATGCCAAGTTCTTCTACGAGGAGGACCTGAAGATCTCCCTCGACGAGTTCCGCGAGCGTCTGGCCAAGGTCGCCTTCCAGGAGAAGCTCGGTAGCGTGCTCGCCAAGTCCGAGCGCATTGAGCAACTCGCGCTTGCCATCGCTCGCGAGGCCCATCTGGGCGCCCATCTTGCCGCTGACGCTGCTCGCGCCGCGCACCTGTGCAAGGCCGACCTGGTATCCAACGCCGTTGTCGAGTTCACGAGCCAGCAGGGCGTGATGGGCGGTTATTACGCGACCGCGATGGGGGAGAACGACGAGGTCGCTCACGCCATTCGCGATCACTATCGTCCCCGCTTTGCCGGTGACGAGCTGCCCGAGGGCACCGCTGGCTGCATCGTGGCCTGCGCCGACAAGCTCGATACCATCGCCGGTATCTTTGCCATCGGCGAGCCCCCGACCGGCTCTTCGGACCCCTACGCGCTGCGTCGTGCCGCTATCGGCATCATCAACATCCTGCGCGACCGCCTGCCGATCGACCCCACGTCGCTCATCGATTTTGCGCTTGAGCTCTATAGCGAGCAGGGCATTGAGTTCGACGCCGCCGAGGTCGCCCAGCAGGTCCGTGACTTCTTCCACGGCCGCCTGGTGAGCATGGCCCGCGACGAAAAGAT
>URWQ01000205.1 GCA_900551635.1 uncultured Collinsella sp.
AGGGCGTTAAGGACATCGGCTCGGTGCGCGCGAGCCTCATCGGAACTGTGGAGCCGGTTTCGGCGACCATCACCAGCGCCGTTATGCTGGGGACGGTGTTTTTGCCGACCGACCTTATCGGCTTTGCCATGATCATCGTGATGATGTTCCTCACGGTGTAGCTGGCGCCTCCGCCAAGACAGAAAAGGTGTTGTGCCGCATTTTCGCCAATTGATGTCCGTGTCTGGAGTTTAGCTGTCGATGCTCAAAATGCCATAAACTAGTAACGTTATGGACTTTTTCATTGCGACTCAATTGCGAGGATTTCTTTATGGCTGGTAATCACTTTAAGGGCAGCGATAGCGGCCGCCCTGCAGTTCCGCCGCGTCCGAACGGGGCTGGTAAGGCCGGCACGCCGGGCGGCGCTGGACAGGGCGGTTCCGGTAAGCGCGTGTCCCCGGGCGAGACGGCGATGTTTACCGCTCTGTACGAGCAGTCTCAAAAGGCAAAAAAGACCGGCCGTGCAAGAGGGAATGTCTTTGCGGGCGGTGCAACCTCCGCGTCGCAGCCGAGCGGAGCTCCTTCGGCACCTGCGAACAGCGCAGGTGCTGCCAACGCCGCGAATGCCGCCGGCAACGTTAATACCGGCAAGGCCGACAACAATACTCCCTCTGCCGGTGGCGCGGGGCTTACGGGTAACCTTGGCACGATCTACACCGGCGCCTCCGAGACTGGCACGTTCGCCCGCCTGGATGATAGCGGTGCCGAGTTTGCGGGCTCGGGTTCCAAGGAAGATTATTACGATTTTGGCTTGAACTACGGTAGTGACGCTTCGTCGAGTTCGACCTCTGACGGTCTGGTCCGTCATCGCCATCGCAAGGGCGAGCGCAAAAAGCGTCATACTGGCGCCATTATTGCCGCTGTAGTCGCGGTGCTTCTCGTTGCGCTTGGCGCAAGCGGCTTGATGCTGCTTAACTCGGCAAAGACCGTAAAGAGCGAAGCGAAGGAGGCTGTCGAGATCGTCGGTGGCCTTAAGGACAAGGTCACGTCGGGCGATTTTTCGACGCTGCCTGACGACGCGAAGAAGATCGATGAGCTCTGTAACAGCATGAAGGCGGAGACCTCGAGCCCGCTGTGGACGGCGGCTTCGTTTATCCCGGTGTATGGCAGCGATATCAATGCGGCCCGCACCATGATTGACGCCCTGTCCGATGTCTCGAGCAATGCGCTGGTTCCCATGGCCGATAACCTTTCGCAGGCTACGCCCGGCAAGCTGTTCCAGGACGGCATGATTAACGTGTCCGCGCTGCAGGCGGTCGCCGATTCGCTTTCCAGCAGCTCGAAGGTGTTCAAGAGCGCCAACGAGAAGGTCCAGGGCATTGGCGATACTCATATTTCCCAGGTGACCGAGCTGGTCGATAAGGCCAAGGACGGCTTTGCCACCCTCAACGGCGCGGTTGACGCGGCGGAGAAGGTCGCCCCCGTCCTTCCCCAGATGCTCGGCGCCAACGGCCAGACGCGCAACTACCTTATGTACGCCATGAACAACGTCGAGATTCGTGCCTGCGGCGGCTTTGGCGGTTCGCAGGGCCTGATTTCGGTCACCGACGGTCAGATGTCGATTGGCGAGTTTGTTCCCCGCATTGGACTCAGCGAGGATGAGGCGGTCGAGAGCGTCGACGAAGAGGATGAGGCGCTGTTCGGCAACCACAGCAACCTGTACAACTCGGGCAATACCTATTCGCCTGATTGGCCCAGCAACTCGCAGCGTGTCGCCGCGCTGTGGAAGTCCCAGTATGGACAGGACGTTGATGGCGTCATCGGTATCGACCCGGTGTTCCTGCAGTATCTGCTGGGCCTGGTCGGTAACGTGTCACTGCCCGACGGAACGGTTGTCGACGGCACCAACGCCGCAAAGGTCCTCATGCACGATGTGTACTGGAACTATCCGGTCGAGGAGTCGGACGGCATCTTTGCATCCGTCGCCAGCGCTGCCTTCGACAAGGTCCTTGGCGGTATCGGCGATGTCGATGTTACGAAGCTTGTCAGCGCCGTTGAGCGCGGTGCCGAAGAGGGCCGCCTGATCGCGTGGATGAGAAACGATGATGAGCAGAATGCCATCAAAGAGACGGGCATTGACGCTTCGCTGCCCGATCCGGATGATCCGAGTGCCGATCCCGTTGCCGGCGTTTACTTTAACAACCTGAGCTTCTCCAAGCTCGACTGGTATCTGAACGCCGACACTCAGATTGGTCAGGGCGTGAAGAACGGCGACGGCACGTGCTCCTATCGCATCACCGTTACCCTGACGAACATCATGACGCAGGAGGAGGCTGGCAAGCTGCCCGACTACGTTGCGGCGAGCGCGCCCGATGCCGCGCGTGACGACGAGCGTCTGAATGTCTCGTTGTTTGCCCCGACGGGTGGCAACATCAGTGACCTTACGGTTGAGGGTACCCAGTTTGGTCTTGGTGCCGCTACGTGGCATGGAATCCCCTTCTATTCGGGCACCGTTGACCTGCATGCTGGCGAGACGACGACGATCACGTATACGCTGACCACGTCGGCCGAGGCGGGGGACAAGCCTCTTACGCTGCGTCAGACCCCTACATGCCAGGCGGCTCGCGACAGCGCGTCGGCGTAGGGTTTTTCTGGTAGCGCAGATAATCGAGTACCATTTTGGGGCGGACAGGCAATCTGTCCGCCCCTATTTTGTAAGGAGAGCGCATGAAGTACTTTGGCACCGACGGCTTTCGCGGTGAGGCCAACGTTGGGCTGACGGTAGAGCACGCTTATAAGATTGGCCGTTTTGTGGGCTGGTATTACGGCGCCAACCGCGAGCGCAAGGCACGCGTCATCGTGGGCAAGGACACGCGTCGCTCGAGTTATATGTTCGAGGCGGCGCTGGTGAGCGGTCTGGTCGCGAGCGGTGCGGACGCCTATATGCTGCACGTGATCCCCACGCCGGGCGTGGCGCATCAGACCGTGGAGGGCTGCTTCGATTGCGGCATCATGATCAGCGCGAGCCACAACCCGTTTTGCGATAACGGCATTAAGCTCGTCAACAGCGACGGCTTTAAGATGGACGAGGACGTACTGGAGCTCATCGAGGACTACATCGATGGCAAGAGCGAGGTGCCGCTGGCCACGGGCAACCACATCGGCGCCACGGTGGACTACATGCAGGGCCGCAACCGCTACATTGCTTCGCTCATCGCCAGCGTGAACTTTTCGCTGCAGGGCGTCAAGATCGGTATCGACTGCGCCAACGGCTCCGCTTTCCCCGGGGGGCACGCCGGGTTTTGCCCGAGAGT
>URWQ01000206.1 GCA_900551635.1 uncultured Collinsella sp.
AGGCGGAGGCAACCGTCGAGGCCAAGCCCGCTGCCAAGACCACCACGCGAAAGCGCACGACGACGGCCAAGAAGACCACGACTAAGACTGCCGCTCCCAAGACGGAGGCTAAGGTCGAGGACAAGCCCGCTGCCGCCAAAGAGCAGCCTAAGGCCGAGGTAAAGGCCAAGCCGGCGCCGAAGGCAGAGACTAAGCCCGAGCCTGCCAAGGAGACCCCGGTCTCCCCCGCCGTCGCAACGAAAAAGGCGCCGTCGAAGAAAACATCCGTCCGCAAGGCAACGGCCACCCGCAAGCGCCGCTAGCCCGCAGGCGATCCAAAACCTAATCAAACCCTAAGTAAGGGGCGCTCCAACCGGGCGCCCCTTCTCTGTAGGTAGTTGGTAAAACGATTTTCTAGGACAACCGTTCGCCGATGGTAAACGGATGTTGTTTATACAGCCTGTGTACAACAGATATACTTACATCCTGTGCGTAAAGCCCATGGCCAGCAGGCCATGATTCTATTGAACTGGACCGTACTATGAGATTGATACACAACAGCCGTCTGCCGCAGTTTCGCACTCCGTTTGGCGCTGTGACCACAGGAACAACCCTTTCGCTCTCCGTGATTCTGGAGGACGCCGATCCCGCGCAGGCAACGCTTACGCTTCGCACCTGGGTCGATGAGATCGGTGAGTCTCGGTATCCCATGACGCACGAGGGCGACGGCATATTTAGCGTAGAACTCAAGTGCACCGAGCCCTGTCTTATCTGGTACAGCTTTATATGCAATATCGAGGGCCAGCCCGAGGTTCGTCTGGGCGCACCGCAGGGCCGCACCGGCGGCGAGGGAGTAACCTACGACTACGCTGAGGTGCCGTCATTCCAGGTCACCGTCTACAAACACCGTGAGAACCGTCCTACCTGGTACGAGCGCGGTATGGTCTACCAGATCTTCCCAGATCGCTATGCCCGCGACGAGCACTGGCGCGAGCGCACGCTGGCCGAGGTCGAAAAACCGCGTAAGGGCATTCAGCGCCGCATGGTCGAGGACTGGAACGAGCCGCCTGTGTACGAGCGCGCCGAGGACGGCTCCATCAAGACCTGGGACTTCTATGGCGGCTCGCTCAAGGGTATCCAGAATGACCTGCCTCGCATCGCCGAGCTGGGCTTTTCAGCCATCTACCTCAACCCCATTTTTGAAGCCGCGAGCAACCACCGCTACGACACCGCCGATTACACCAAGATCGATCCGATTCTTGGCACCGAGCTGGACTTTACTGAGCTGTGCGAGGCGGCCGAAAAGCTGGGCATTTCCATCATTCTGGACGGTGTGTTTAACCACACGGGCGACGATTCGATCTACTTCAACCGCTACGGCAACTACCCCGGCGTGGGCGCGTGGCAGAGCGAGGATTCGCCGTGGCGCGATGCGTTTTATTTCCACGAGGACGGCTCGTACGACTGCTGGTGGGGCGTGGGCAATATGCCCGCCATCAATGAGAGCTCCGATCTGGTGCGCGAGCGGCTCCTGGGCAAGGACGGCGTCATTCGTAAATGGCTGCGCGCCGGCGCTCACGGCTGGCGCCTGGATGTGGCTGACGAGCTTTCCGATGACTTCCTGACCGAGATCAAAAAGGCCGTGCTCGCCGAGAAGCCCGACGCACTGCTGCTCGGCGAGGTCTGGGAAGATGCCTCCAACAAGATCAGCTACGGCCATCTGCGTCGCTACCTGCAGGGCTCCGAGCTGGACTCTGCTATGGATTACCCCTTCCGCGACATGGTCATCGGCTTTTTGATGGGCTACAAAAACGCCTACCAAGCTGCCGAGGATATCGAGACCCTGCGCGAGAACTACCCGCGCGAGGCATTATCCTGCGCGCTCAATCTGCTGTCGAGCCACGACCGCCCGCGCATTATCTCGGTGCTCGGCGGTGGCCCCGACGAGTCGCAGCTGCCCGAGAGCGAGCGCAGCAAATGGCGCCTGGACGAGAACTCCATGGGCCTGGCCAAGAGCCGCTTTTGGCTGGCGACGCTCATGCAGATGACGTTCCCGGGCGTTCCCTCAATCTATTACGGTGACGAGTACGGCTTGGAGGGTCTCACCGATCCGGGCAATCGCCGCACCATGCCGACCAAGGAAAACCTGCACGACTTCGATACGTTCGCGATCGTCAAGAATGCCTCGGCCGTGCGCCGCGCGCTACCGTTTATGATCGATGGCGAGATCAAGGCCTTCGCGCTCAATGACGAAGTACTCGCTTATACGCGCACCGGTAAAGACGGCGAGTCCGCGACCGTCATCATCAACCGCAGCCTCCGCAATTCGCACCGCGTGACGATTCCGGCGCTCGACGAATGTGCGAGTGACGTGATCAGCGGTCATGAGTGCGAGATCCACAACGGTACGGTCACGCTCGATCTGTATCCGCTGGGCTCGTCGATCATCTATCACCATGCCGAGCAGCGCCTGCAGGAACCGCTCGATCACGGTGCGGGTGTTGTGTGCCACATCACATCGGTGCCGACCGACGACGGCAAGCCCGGTACGATCGGCGCGCCCACGCGCCGCTTTATCGACCATCTGGCCGCCATGGGCATGCGCTACTGGCAGGTTCTCCCCGTCAACCCCACGGACTTCTTCCGCTCCCCTTACGCTGGTCCTTCGGCCTTTGCAGGCAATATCGACCTGCTACCCGAGAGCCACGAGGAGCTAGCAGCCGACTTTGAAACCTGGAAGGCCCGCGGCGGCGAGGATGCCGACCCACTGTACACCGCGTTTAAACATCGCAATGCCGATTGGCTCGAGAAATACTGCGTCTACATGGCCGTTAAGAAGTACTTTGAGGGCGAGTCGCGCCATGATTGGCCGGCAGATGTCGCGCGCTACAACGAGCATTTGATCGACGACAAGCGCTTCCACGACGAGGCCGAGCTTCAGGCGTACATGCAGTACCGCTTTGACCTCGCTTGGTGCGAGCTCATGAACTATGCGCACAAGAAGGGCATCGAGGTTATCGGGGATATTCCTATGTACGTGTCCGACGATTCGGCAGACGCGTGGAGCGAGCCCGAGAACTTCTGGCTGTCCGATACCGGAAAGGCGATTGAGATTTCCGGTGCGCCGCCCGACAACTTTGCGCCCAAAGGCCAGATGTGGGGCAACCCGACGTTCCGCTGGGACTACATGAAGCAGAACGGCTATAGATGGTGGATGGATCGCCTGCGTCGTGCGTTCTCGCTCTACGACCGCGTGCGTCTGGATCACTTCCTGGGCTTCCACAGCTACTTTAGTATTCCCGCGGGCAAGGCTT
>URWQ01000207.1 GCA_900551635.1 uncultured Collinsella sp.
TTAACGGCAACGCCGCCGCTAAGCTCGGTGATAACACCCTGGTCGCGGTTGGCCTTATCGTCGCCGGCATTATGCTCTCGGCGGCAAGCGCGATCATCTTGATCGTCTTTGGCCTGGACCTCATCAAGGACCAGCGGCGCAATGCCGCCCGCCTGTCTTACGTCCTCATCGCATTTACCGTCGTGGAGCTTTTAGTTGACGTGATGCTCCAGGGTATCGGACCCTTCCTGCTGCGCCCCGCCATTCAGCTCGGTATCCTCATTGCGCTGTCGGCCACCGTCGACCCCACGCTACGCCAGGAGCGCGAACTGCAGCGCCGTCTGCAAGAGATGCTCGACCGCGATGCCTCCGCCGAGGGGATGCTCGGCCGCGACGAAACCGGCGAGGGCTACATCAAGCTCAACTACTTCAACCTGTTCTGGGTATTCTTCGTCTGCAGCGTGTTAGGTCTCATTCTCGAGGAAGTCTGGCATATGGTCGTCGTCGATCCCGGCGTCTATCAGGACCGGGCCGGTATGCTATTTGGCCCCTTTAGCCCCATCTACGGATTTGGCGCGGTGCTCATGACCATGGCGCTCAACCGCTTCTATAAACAGAATCCTCTGATCATTTTCCTGGTAAGTGCCCTGATCGGCGGCGCTTTCGAGGTGTTTGTAGGCTGGTTTATGCAGACCTCATTTGGCGTGGTGTCGTGGAGCTACTCGCACATGAAACTGTTCGGCATGCCCGACCCACTCGCCGTCCTTACGGGCGGACGCACCTGCACGGGCTTTGCCTGCCTGTGGGGCCTGGGTGGCCTTATCTGGATCAAGCTGCTGCTGCCGAGGCTGCTCAAGCTCATCAACATGATTCCGTGGAAAAGTCGCTACTCGGCTACCGTCATCTTTACCGTCATTATGCTGGTCGACGGCGTCATGACGCTGCAGTCGCTCGACTACTGGTACCAGCGCGTCAACGGCACGGAGCCGGATATTCCCGTCGCGCAGTTCTACGGCAAGTATTTCGATAACGACTACATGGAGAACCGCTTCCAGAGCATGACCATGAGCCCCAAGGATGCGACGCGCGTGTAGCGCCACGCAATGCCGAGATTTTCCAACGCATAGAAAAGCCCGCTGGCAGACTGATTGAACTGCCAGCGGGCTTTTGCTGTAGATGGACTCGAATTGATCGCAAGGTCCTATGCCTCGCGCTCGACCTCGCTCACACACTCATTTTTGATGGTGCCGACAAGCTTCTGAAGTGCGTCGACCACATGCGGGCGAATGTCTCCGCCAATGAGTACGAGCATGATGTCGTCGCCTGCGGTAAGCTCGCCGCTCGCCAGCCACACGCGCACATAGCCGATACCCGGCATCGCGCGCGTTGCCTCGATAGCAGCCTGCACCTTTTCGGCATCGAAGCCAAACACCATGCCGCCCACCTTATGTCCAGGCGCCACACCATCTGTCTCGACCCCACGCACCTCGGACTTAGGCGTCGCACGCACCACGCCGTTATGCGTCAGATACATACCGCACGCAGGTGCCGCCGGATCGGCCTTGGCCTCGCGCAGCCAAGCATCAATCGAAGGCATCGTTTTGCCATTCTCGAGCATCATTTCCTCCTTTTACCGTCATCGAGCAGCTCATTTGGGACGGGGCTCTTTTAGCTACTCTTAACAATCTATTCCTCGACCGGCGTGAGCACCATGACGGCGCGCGTATTGCTAAATGACAGTGAGCGACAGGTCACGAGCGTCACGACCTTGGTTGCCGAAGCAGCGCGATCGCCTGCATCACTCGCCACTGCCGAAGCACCGTCGAGCATCTCGGACAGGTAGTTCTTGAGCCCGTCGTCACCCTCAAAATTAGGCGTGCGCGCCTTGGCATACGTATCCTCGACGACCTTGGTCGCCAGCGGTCGCAGCTTATACGTTGCATCGCGCGTGATGTAATATACGTACTCGATGCTATCGAATGTCGCTTGGTCGGTGGTGTCCGAAATCACGTTGAACATCGACCCGTCATTCATGTGGTGGCCGTAGATCGTGGTCTGCTGGTCAACCATTCCCGGCGCGGTGTCATCGCTATCCAGGAAAATGGCCCCGGACGCATTGGCCGTACCGTCGAACAGCGTGTTGAGGTATTTGGAGTTGTTATTGGTCTGCACCACGGGATAGTTGATGTTGGTTCCCGGCGCGTAAATCCAACCCACAACCTCGGGATTTGTCTGGGCAAGTGCATCGAAGTCGATAATCGGCACGCCGCTGGCGTCCTTATCGCTTACATATTGCTTCTCGATTTTCTGGTACGAATCGCTTGCCTGCTTATAGCCAATCTGAGCATTGATAAAGATGGCAGCGGCGGCAACAATCAGGCCGATGCCGATGATGATGAGCAGAATGGGAATAATGGAGCGGCGCTTTTTGCGCGGCGGCTCGGTGTAATCCGACGGCGCGGCATGCGATGAAGACCGGGGCGGCTTCTTAGCGTTGCTATAAGATGAAGGTCGATATGCGGCTGGCGCGTCCTGTCGACGATGCGTCGCCGGCGTCACGGGGCGCGGCGCGCGCGGCTGCTGAGGAGAGGATGTCCGACCCTGCTGTGCCGCATGGGCAGCACCCGGCTTCGACGGATCGGGAATCTGAGAAGCCTTGAATCGTTTTCCCTGATAGTCGGACATGGCTCTCCTTATACTGCGGTGAAACGGCGGAACGCCTAGGCGTCGGCCATCTCCTGCTTCATCTTCTCGATAACCTTGCGGTACTCGGGGTCGCATGCGCCCAGAATCTGCGTGGCATAAATGGCGGCGTTCTTGGCGCCGTTGATGGCAACGCAGGCCACGGGCACACCCGAAGGCATCTGCACCATCGACAGCAGCGAATCCATACCGCCCAGGTCACTCGTCTTCATAGGCACGCCGATAACCGGCAGCGGCGTAAAGGCAGCCACGACACCACCCAGGTGAGCGGCCTTGCCGGCGGCAGCGATAATTACTTTGATACCGCGATCGGCAGCAGTCGAGGCCCACTCGTGGACCTTCGCCGGCGTGCGGTGTGCGCTCGCAATGACGAGCTCATAGGGCACACCAAGCGCCTCGAGCTCGGCGGTGCAGCCTTCCATAACGCCCAGATCGGACTTAGAGCCCATGATGATCCCGACAACCGGCTTTTGATCTGCCATAAACAAAGACCTCCTGTTGAGAGCGGCGACGCGGCGGATCCGCGACCCTTAACTACTGAGAGTAGTATAGCTGCTCCCGTCCCTGCGGTCCCCGGGT
>URWQ01000208.1 GCA_900551635.1 uncultured Collinsella sp.
CCCTTTCCTTATCGGCGGGAGGTCCGCATGAGTCTCTCCGAGCTCTGGTCGCTCTATGGCCAGAACTATATCGACGCGCTGCTAGCAACCTGGGGCATGACGCTTGAGTCGTTTGCCATCGCCATGGCACTGGCCGTCGCCGTCACCGTGATGCGCGTGTCGCCGCTCAAGCCGCTGCGCGTCTTTGGCGACCTGTATGTCCAGGTCTTCCGTAACATCCCAGGCATCGCACTGCTCATCATCGTCGTCTATGCGCTGCCGCCGCTCAAGGTCGTCCTGCCCTACCGCACCTGCGTTATCGTCGCCACGGTCCTTTTGGGCTCGGCCTTTGGCTCCGAGAACTTTATGAGCGGCATCAACACCGTCGGCGTCGGCCAGGTGGAAGCCGCCCGCTCGCTGGGCATGAACTTTAGCCGTATCCTCGCCAAGATCGTGATTCCGCAGGCGCTGCGCTCGAGCGTGCTGCCCATGACCAACCTCTTTATCGCCGTCATGCTCACCACCGCGCTCGGCAGCCAGGTGCCGCTTAAGCCGCAAGAGCTCACCGGCGTGGTGAGCTACATCAACACGCGCTCACTTGGCGGCGTCGCCGCGTTCTTTATCTCGGCGCTCGGCTACCTGGGCACGGCCTTTGTGGTGAGCCACGTTGGCAACTACATCGATAAGAAGGTGAGGATCATCCGATGAGCAAGCACTCCTCCCCTGCGCTTACCATGCGTGATGCGCTCTACGAGGCTCCCGGCCCCAAGATGCGCGCCAAGATTCGCATCGGCACCGCCATCTCGCTTGTTGCCGTCGCCGCGCTCGTCGTCCTCGTGTTGCAGCGCTTTTATGTGACCGGCCAGCTTTCGGTCCACTATTGGTATTTCTTTACGCACCTCACCACCTGGAAGTTCCTGCTTGCCGGCTTTGAGGGTACCGTTAAAGTCGCACTCACCGCTGGCGCCATCGCGCTGGTGCTGGGCTTAGTCCTCATGCTCGGCCGCACAAGCGACATTAAGCCGCTGCAGCTGGTCTGCCGCGTACTCACCGATTTCTTCCGCGGCGTACCGAGCCTGCTGTTCATCTACTTCTTCTTTTTGGTGCTGCCCCAGTACAAGATTGCGCTGCCGTCGTTTTGGATGCTCACGCTTCCCGTCGCGCTCGCTGCCGCCGGCGTACTCGCCGAGATTTTCCGTGCCGGCGTCAACGCCGTGCCGCGCGGCCAGGTCGAAGCCGCCCAGGCACTCGGTCTCTCCAAGGCCAAAATCACCTTTAAAATCGTGTTGCCGCAGGCTATTCGGTTTATCATTCCGTCGTTGATTTCGCAGCTTGTGGTCGTAGTCAAAGACACCACCGTCGCCTACGTGGTGAGCTACCCTGACCTCATGCAAAATGCCCGCGTGCTCATTACCAACTACGACGCCCTCGTGTCGGTCTACCTGGTAATCGCGGTTATCTACATCCTCATCAACGTCGCGATTAACAAGGCCGCTGTCTACGTTTCGCACAAGACCGGCGCGACCATCATCCGCTAACGCTTTACCATTTCGAGTCATAAGGAGCCGAGCACCATGGCACAGAGCACCTCTTCCACCGGCAATCAGCCGCTGATCGAGCTCAGACACGTCGATAAGCACTATGGCGAGCTGCACGTTCTCAACGACATCAATCTATCGGTCGACCGCGGCGAGGTCGTCGTGGTGATTGGCCCCTCGGGCTCAGGCAAGTCGACCATGTGCCGAACCATCAATCGCTTGGAAACCATCGACTCGGGCGAGATTCTCATCGAGGGCGAGCCCCTGCCGCAAGAAGGCAAGGATCTTGCCCGCATGCGTGCCGAGCTGGGCATGGTGTTCCAACAGTTCAACCTGTTTGCACATATGACCGTACTGCAGAACGTCATGCTGGGGCCGGTCGACGTGCTGGGCGTGTCCAAGGAAGAGGCTCGTGAGCGCGCCATGGACCTGCTGAGCCGCGTGGGCGTGGCCGAGCAGGCCGATAAGGTGCCCGCACAGCTCTCGGGCGGCCAGCAGCAGCGCGTGGCCATCGCCCGCTCGCTTGCCATGCAACCCAAGGCCATGCTCTTTGACGAGCCCACGAGCGCCCTCGATCCCGAAATGATCAACGAGGTGCTCGAGGTCATGGTCCGTCTGGCCCAGCAGGGCATGACGATGATCGTCATCACGCACGAGATGAACTTCGCCCGCCGCGTTGCCGATCGCGTCGTGTTTATGGCCGACGGCCAGATCGTGGAAACCGGCACACCCGACGAGTTCTTCGACCATCCCCAGACCAAGCGCGCCCAGGACTTCCTCAACTCCATTAAGGGCCACTAACCAGACCGCCCACCCACCCGCCATGCCCATCCAAACTCGAAAGCAACACCTATGATCGGAACTCGTACTTCATCGTCCTACACCCCGCACGTCGACGTCGCCCCCGCCGACCGCCCACTCATCCTCGTCGCACCGCGCTGGGAAGAGGCAGAGCCGTTTTTAACCGAGATGCTCTCCCCCAACGAGGAAATCGCAAGTGTCTTTGTCGATGCCATCCTTGCCGCTGGCGGCCTGCCGCTGCAGATGTCCATCACCGAGGACATTGAGGTCATCCGTCATTACGTCGATATCGCCGACGGCATCGCCATTCCCGGCGGCCCCGATGTCAATCCCAAACGTTGGGGCGATGATCGACCCTACGACCCCACCCTCTGCTGCGAGATCCGCGATAGCTTTGAGTTTAAGCTGGTCGGCGAGGTGCTCCGCGCCAAAAAGCCGCTCTTTACCACCTGCCGCGGCACGCAGTTGCTCAATGTCGCCAGTGGCGGCACCCTGTGCATGGACGTGCCGAGCCTGGGTGCGCGCAAGGGCCGCACGCAGTGGTGCCATACCCACGTGCTCAACGACCCTGTGCATCCCGTCGAGGTCGTGCCGGGCTCGTTGCTGGAGCGCGCGCTTGGCGGGCACAGGCTGATCCAGACCAACTCCGCACACCACTGCTGCGTCGATCGTCTGGGTAAAAGCACACGCTTGGTCGCCAAGGCAACCGACGGCGTTCCTGAGTGCATCGAGGTCGAAGGCCAGCCATTCTGTCTAGGCGTGCAATGGCACCCTGAGTACACGTGGAAGACGCTCGAGACCGACTTTAACCTGTGGAAGTCGTTTGTCGAGGCAGCGGCAAAGGTTAAGCAGGCGCGCTAGCTCGCGAACCACAAAACAGATAAGGGCGCCCC
>URWQ01000209.1 GCA_900551635.1 uncultured Collinsella sp.
GGAACCACCGAAACAGCGCCAGCGAAGCCAGAAGCATCAACGGGCTGTTGTAGTGCAGCAGTTGATCGCCGTCCATAAGCGGCGTAATGCCCCGGGCCTTGAGCAGCAGCGCCTCGGCGCCATCATAGTCCATGCGCACGCGCGAGCGAATCACGCTGGGATAAGGGTCGTACTGGCGCACGCGGCCCTGCGCGTCGAGCTCAATGTCGACGGTAAACGCCAAGCGGTCCTCGTCGGGACGAAGCGAGCACAGGTCATTAGACAGGCGCTCGGGCAACATGGGGAGTACACGATCGGCAAGATACACCGACGTCGTGCGGTGACGAGCCTCAAGATCGATATGCCCGTCCCACGCCACATAGTGCGAGACGTCGGCGATATGGACGCCCAGCTTGTAGCCACCCTCGGGCGTGCGCTCCAACGAAATGGCATCGTCAAAGTCACGTGCGTCGACTGGGTCGATCGTGATGACAAAGCGGTCGCGCAGATCGCGGCGGAGCGGGTCCTTAAGCGCCGCGGACACATCGAGCGAAAGCCCCTCGGCCTCGTCCAGCGCGGCCTTGGGATAGCTATCGGTATAGCCGTAACGCGCCATCACATATTGAACGCCCAAATCGGGCGCGTCATCTCCGCCAATGCGGCGTTCGATCGTCACGGTGCCCGATTCCAGGCGCGTCGGGTAGGTCAAAATGCGCGCGACAACGGCATCACCCGGGTGGACGCCCAGACGATCCGCCGAGGTATCCTCGAGCAGAATGAAGAAGTCGGTCTTCAGACGCGAATCGAGCGGCTCGATCACACCGAGCGGACCGGCGGTCTGGTACGTACCCACCACGCTTATGGCTGCACGCTCAACCACGCCTTCGATCACGGCGCGCCGCTCACCGTGCGGGCTGTTCTTAATGCTCACGGCAACGGTATCGCCATCCATGATCTCGCGCTTACCGCGGCCCATGACCTTGTAGTCGCCGTTTTCGGTTACAACGTAGGCGCTATGCTCATGGAGCTGCACGCGCCCGGTCAGGCTCGGACGGCGTTCGCTGCGCACCGGCCCGCGCTTATTGCGAGCTCCACGCTTATGCTTGTTATTGCGCCCCATGGCGCCTCCTAACTATCGATTGCCGTTTACATCCCAAGAGTCTACCCAAATGATCCCTAGGGGACGGCAGGATTGCGGATCATATAGATAGACCAGCGTCACGATGATCCGTTTCCTTCGTCCCCCTAGGGATCAAAAAACGGGCCGCCCCATAAGAGACGACCCGTTGGAAGGGATGAATTCCAGGCATGCCTACACGCGCAGGTAGCGGCGCATGGCGATGGCAGAACCAAAGAGACCGATAATCACGCCGACCAGAATCAGCGCAGCATAGGTCACCAGGTAGTACTGCGTCGGCAGGGCAAACGACATCCAGCCGATGCTCTCCTGCAGACGCGGAATCATCAGATTGCGCAGCAGCTCCAGAACGCCGATGGAAAGCAGCGAGCCCAAAATGGCCTGCAGCACGCCCTCGGTGATAAACGGGCCGCGAATGAAGCCGTTGCTGGCGCCGACCAGACGCATAATCGCAATCTCACGACGACGCGCCGTGATGGACAGGCGAATCGTGTTGTTGATAAAGATGAACGCGATAAAAGTCAGCAGGCCAACGAGCACCACGGCGGCGATGCGGATGTAGTTGGTCACCTGGAACAGGCGGCTCACTTCCTCCTGGCCGTACAGCACGCTCGCGTTGACGTCGCCGTCGTCCGCGATCTTTTGGAAGTCGGCATTCTTCTTGAGCTTCTTGGCCGTGCTCTCGACCTGAGACGGATCGTCCATCTCAATCGCAAACGAGGCAGGCAGCGGGTTCTGGCCGTCGAGCGCGCTCATGGTGGCGTCGGCGTTACCCGACATCTTGCTCGTGTACTCGGCCAGCGCGTCGTCCTTATCCTTATAGGTCACGGACTTGACGTTGCTCCACGTCTTGAGCTCGGCCTCAAAGGCCTGGACGTCTGCCTGATCGGCGTCATCGCTAATAAAGGCATTAATGACAACCTGATCCTCGACGGTGCCGATCACGGAGTTCAGCATCGCGGAGCCCATGATAAACAGGCCGATGATAAACAGCGAAAGGAAGATCGTGATGACGGCGCCGAGCGAGGTAGTCCAGTTACGGAAGAAGTGGCTGATTGCCTCTTTGAAGGAGTAGCCTACGTTAGTTGGTGCCATAGTTGCCGTAACCTCCCCTCTCCTGGTCGCGGATAACGTGGCCGCCCTCGAGGGCGATCACGCGACGGTGCATGCTATCGACCATCTCGCGGTCGTGCGTGGCGACGATCACGGTGGTGCCGGTGCGGTTAATACGCTCGAGCAGCTTCATGATGCCCAGCGAGATCGCCGGGTCGAGGTTGCCCGTCGGCTCGTCGCAGATCAGCAGCGGCGGACGGTTGACCATAGCGCGGGCGACGGCAACGCGCTGCTGCTCGCCACCGGAAAGCTGGTCGGGCAGCGAGTCCATCTGATCGGCCAGGCCGACCAGACGCAGCACCTCGGGCACCTGGCTGCGAATGACGCCCTTGGGCTTGCCGATGCACTGCAGGGCAAACGCCACGTTTTCGTAGGCGGTCTTTTGCGGCAGAAGCTTAAAGTCCTGGAACACGGCGCCAATCTGGCGGCGCAGGAACGGAACCTTGCGGTTCTTGATCTTCATGAGGTCCTGACCGGCAACCAGGATGCGGCCGCTCGTCGGCTTGACGTCACGGTTGAGCGTCGACAGCAGCGTGGTCTTACCCGAGCCGGAGTGACCGACCAGGAAGACGAACTCGCCCGGATAGATCTCGATGTTGATGTCGTCGAGTGCAGGCTTGTTGGGCTGTGCCGGATAGATCTTGGTGACATGCTCCATAAGGATGACGGGCTCGACACCGGCCTGCTTGGCCATCTTCTTGCGGCTGGCCTGCGGATCGATGGGCGCAAACACCGACGTAAAATCGGGGTTGTTGAGCGCATTATCGAGGCTTGCGACCTCGGCGGCCTGATCGCTCTCGACCACCGGGGCAGCAGGCTGCGTGGGGTCGGGAATAGCGGCAAAGAGACCGGACTGCGCAGGCTGAGGAGCCGGCGTCGCAGGGGCCAAGGGGTCGGGAATGCCGGCCATGGTAGGCTGCGGCGTGGCGGCCCCAGCCTGAAGCTGCTCCACGCGAGCGGTCACGGCCTGAACGG
>URWQ01000210.1 GCA_900551635.1 uncultured Collinsella sp.
ATGGCCAAAATAACCGTGGCCGCACCAGTCACAATATCGCCGCCAGCGAAGACGTTCGGAATGGACGTTTCGCCCGTCTCTTCATTGACGACGATGTAGCCGCGCTTGTTGAGTTCGAGTCCAGGCGTCGCTTCAAGCAGGATCGGGTTGGAGCGCGTCCCCACGGCTACAACCGCGAGATCCGTCTCGTGCTCAAAAACCTCCCCTTCAATCGGCATAGGACGCCGACGTCCGGAGGCATCGGGCTCACCAAGCGCCATACGCTGCAAGGTCACGGACTTCAGAACGCCGCTCTCGCTGGCGTTGAAGTGCAACGGCCCCACCAGCTCGAAAAGCTTCACGCCTTCCTCTTCCGCGTGTTCGATCTCTTCATGACGCGCGGGCATTTCAGCGCGCGAGCGGCGATAAATGATTGTGGAACTTTCCGCCCCGAGGCGCAGAGCCGTACGCGCGGCGTCCATCGCCACGTTCCCGGCGCCAAATACCGTCACATGCTTGCCGGGATAGGTCGGCGTGTCGAAATTGGGGAAATCATAGGCGCGCCCGAGGTTCACGCGGGTCAGGTACTCGTTAGCAGAGTAAACGCCCTTCAGGCTCTCGCCGGGGATGCCCATAAAGCGGGGCAGACCGGCGCCGGAAGCGATATAGATTGCCTCAAAGCCATAGTCGTTCATCAGCTCATCAACGGTCAGCACCTTGCCGATGACCATGTTGCACTCAAAATCCACGCCCATCTTCTTCAGGCCGTCGATCTCCTGCTGCACGATGGCCTTGGGCAGACGGAACTCGGGGATGCCGTAGACCAGCACGCCGCCGCCGGTAAAGAAGGCCTCAAAGACGGTGACGTCAAAACCGTTACGGGCGAGCTCGCCGGCGCAGGTGATGCCGGACGGGCCGGAGCCGACGACGGCGACCTTCTTGCCGTTCTTGGGAGCCATCTTGGGCGTGGAGGCGAGTTCGGGGCGGTCACCCAGGAAGCGCTCGAGCTGGCCGATGGCCACGGGCTCGGACTTCTTACCACGGATGCACTTGCCCTCGCACTGGTTCTCCTGCGGGCAGACGCGGCCGCAGATAGCGGGAAGCATGGAGTCCTCGCGGATAGTATCGAGGGCGCCGCCGAAGTCCTTCGCGCGGATCTGCTCGATAAAGCGGGGGATGTTGATGTTGACGGGGCAGCCCTCAACACAGAACGGCTTCTTGCAGTTGAGGCAGCGCTCGGCCTCGGCCAGCGCCATCTCCTCGGTGAAGCCCTTGTCGACGGGGCGGAAGTCGCAGGCGCGCTCGGCAGCCGGCTCCTCGTTATCGGGGGTGCGGGGCGACTTCATATCGGCAACGAAACGACCGTTAACTAGTGGCATGCGCAGCTCTTTTCCTCATAGGCCTTGAGGGACTCGCCCTCTTCGGAACGGTAAGCGGCCTGGCGGGCACGAAGGTCATCCCAGTCGACCAGGGTGGCATCGAAGTCGGGGCCGTCGACGCAAGCGAACTTGGTCACGCCGCCCACCTCGACGCGGCACATGCCGGTGCCGTCGACCATGATGGGGCTCATGGAAACGGTGGTGGGGATGCCGTAGGGCTCGGTCGTCTTGGAGACGAACTTCATCATGATGGCGGGGCCGATGGCGAAGATCTCGTCGTACTGGTTGCCCTCCTCGATGAGCTGCTTGAGCGCATCGGTAACAAGGCCCTTCTCGCCGTAGGAACCGTCGTCAGTGGTGATGTGGATGTGGTCCTCGTCGAGGAGTTCGCGGAACTGGTCCTCCATGAGCAGGAGGTCCTTGGTGCGGGCGCCCATGATGGCGTGCACCTCGTGGCCGGTCTCGACCAGGTGCTTGGCGACCGGGAAGGCAATTGCCAGGCCGACGCCGCCGCCAATGACGGCGCAGGGGCCCTCAGCCATCTCGGTGGGAACGCCCAGCGGGCCCACGACGTCGCGCAGCGACTCGCCGGCCTCGTAGGTGGAAAGCATCTCGGTGGTCTTGCCGATCACCATGAAGATGAACTCGACCCAGCCCTCGTCACCGTTCCAGCCGGCCAGGGTAAACGGGACGCGCTCGCCCGTCTCGTTGGCGCGAACCATGAGGAACTGTCCAGCGTGCGCATGCTTGGCGATTGCAGGCGCCTCGATGCGGAACTTGAACACCTTCTCCGAGAACTGCGTCTTCTCCAGGATCTTATACATAGAACCCCTCTCTTGTTAGGGCTGCCGAACCGTGCCTCCACGGAAATGGACGGTAGCCCGAATAAAACCGTACGTGCACAGGCGTTGTGCAGACATACGGTGCAAATTATACCCTCATGGGCATGTCGCTTACGTGTATCTTCGGCGGTTGGGAGCAGGGTTTATCCACTTTGGCCTACCAAATAGGGGCAGGTTTATTTTGGTCAGTTTTATCGGGTAAAACGGCAAAGGGGGCCGGCCTCGGGTTGTGATGAGGCCGGCCCCCTTTGGGGCGCTATGTGTGTAAGTCGGCGCGCGGTTGATTGCGATGCCGCAACTGAGGCGTTTCCGCAGATAAAACCTGCCAAAATAAACCTTTCCCTAAATGGTAGGTTTTAGTGCTTGCCGTTGGCGGAGGCGGAGCCGTTGACGTGATCGCGGGCATAGACCACGCCGTGCACGATTGCCAGGCCGGCGGCATCTGCGGCGCGGGCGCAGGTGTCCTGGAAGTCCTCGGCCTCGCGGGCGCGCAGCTGCTTAAGCACGTAGTCGGCGACGGCCATCTTGCCGGGAGGGTTGCCGATACCGGTGCGGATGCGGCTGAAGTCGCGACTGCCCATCTTGTCGATGATGGAGCGCAGGCCGTTGTGACCGGCGTGGCCGCCGCCCACCTTGACGCGAACATCACCGGCGGGAATATCGAGCTCGTCGTGGATCACGAGCAGCTCCTCGGCCTTGATCTTGTACTCGCGGCAGAGCTTGGAGACGGGACCGCCAGAGGTATTCATGTACGACTGCGGCTTGACCAGCACAATCTGGCGCTTGCCGCTCTCTTCCTCGGGATCGTTGATGTTGATGAGCGCGACCTCGGCGCCTGCTTGGTTTTTCCAGTACGTGACACCGGCCTGACGGGCCAGCTCGTCGATTGCTTTGAAGCCAGCGTTGTGGCGGGTCTCGGCATACTCATCGCCAGGGTTGCCAAGTCCGGCAACCATGCGAATCTTAAGCGGCTGTGCAG
>URWQ01000211.1 GCA_900551635.1 uncultured Collinsella sp.
CCGCCGCTACTACCACCAGTTCGACTACTAAGAGCTGGTCACGGGTCCGATATCTTGGCTGGTTGATATCTCGACCCTGCACAAGGGCGTCCGCATTTGCGCGGGCGCCCTTTTTGCGTTGTGACAAGAGACTGCTGCTAACCGCTCGCCCTATGTTTCCAAATGAATACGCTATGAGCGGTTGCGGCGGATTTTCCCCGCAAGCACTCTAGTATGCTAAAGTACCCAGAAGACCGGCGGAGCTATGCCGGTCTTCTGCTCTATATGAAACACAGCATGAGGAGGCTCACCAGATGACGGCCACACCGTGGGGATTCCGGGACATATTGCCCGAGGAGGCTCAGGCGCGCGAGGAGATCGCATATACGGTGAAGGGCTGCTTTAGGGAGCATCATTACCTGCCGGTCGAGACGCCACTGCTCGAGGACAAGGGTTCGCTCGAGGAGGGCGGGCGCATTGCGGACACGCCGTTTAAGCTCTTTGACGATGATGGCCGCCTGCTGGTGGTCCGTCCCGACAACACACTGCCGATCGTTCGCCTGGTTTCGACTCGCATGCGCGCGGCCGATCTGCCGCTGCGCCTGCGCTACGAGGCGCCGGTGGTCCGCGAGTGCCAGCGCAATGCCGGTGGCTCGCGTCAGTTTACACAGCTGGGCTTTGAGCTTATCGGCGCGGGCGACACCGCGGGCGATGTCGAGATTGTCTCACTGGTCGCCGAGGCCGTGCGCAAGCTGGCACTTCCCGGTGCGCGCATTATCGCAGGTAGCGTGCGTCCGTTTAAGGAGCTGCTCGCGGCATGCGAGGATCGCGAGCTGGCCGCCGAGGCCCTGTGCTGCGTGCACGCCAACGACTTTGTGGGCCTCGATGCCCGCGTGGCGGCAAGTGCGGAGTCCGATGCCGTCAAGGCCGCCATTAGCGAGCTGCCGCGCCTGCACGGCGGTGCCGAGGTACTCGACCGCGTGGACGCGCTGCTGGAGGCCGCCGGTATCGTCGCGCCGCTGACGCGCGAGCTGCGTGCCCTGGTCGAGGGCCTGGCCCCCGAGGAGGCCCAGGTGCTGTCGTTCGACTTCTCTATCATGAACTCTTTCGATTACTACACAGGCCTGGTCTTTAAGGCCTATGCCGGCGGACTGCCCGATCCGGTCGGTTCGGGCGGACGCTATGACTCCATCTTTACCGGCGCATTTGGCGACGGTATCGAGGTGCCGGCGGCGGGCTTCGCCTTTTCGCTCGAGCGTCTGGAGGCCGCGCGCACCTCGGCCGAGGATGCCGCTTCCGACGGCGATCACGCCGCGGGCCGTGGCGCCGAGGGCCCGCTGCGCATCGCCGTGCCCAAGGGCTCGCTTAAGGCCGACACGCTCGACGTGCTCGAGACCGCGGGCCTGGACGTCTCTGAGCTGCGTGACCCCGGCCGTCACCTGATCGTGCGCGGTCGCGACACACGTGCCGGCGAGGGCGCGGTCGGCGATATCGAGTTTGTCATCGTGCGTCCCAGCGATGCGCCTGCCTTTGTGGGTTGCGGCGGTGCCGATTGCGGCATCTGCGGCTGGGACTCGCTCATCGAGGCAGACCTCAACCTGCTGCAGCTGGTCGACCTGGGCTATGGCCTGTGCACCTTTATCGAGGCGGAGCCCGCACGGCGCGCCGGTCAGGCCGAGCGCAACTATGCTCGCCGCGGGTCGCTTCGCGTGGCCACCAAGTACCCGCGCATCGCGAGTGCCTGGTATGCCGAGCGAGGCGTGAACGCGGACATCGTTTCGCTGCACGGCAACATCGAGTTGGGTCCCATCGTCGGCATGACCGATCGCATCGTGGATATTACCGCCACGGGCGCCACGCTGCGCGACAACGACCTGGTCATCACCGGTCGCATTATGGACTGTACGGCCCGCTTCTTCGTCAACCCGGGTTCCGCACGCCTGGATCCGCGCGTGCGCAACCTGGCCGATCGCCTGGCAGCCGCCGTGAAGGACAAGCATTTTGAGCCCGTCGCGGGCTCGGCACAATAGCGCGAGCACGCACGGGCGCCCCCATATCCGGGCTGCGGGGCGATTGTCACCGCCGCCTGGTCTCTCGTTTCTCAAACGCAACCTCGAACGATAGGGGATACCGATATGAAGACCATCAAACTTGCTCCCGGCGAGCGCCTTGTTACCAATCAGCTCAACCGCAAGGGCGTGCTGCCGCAAAACATCGTCGATGCCGCCCGTGATATCGTGGCCGACGTGCGCGCCAACGGCGATGCCGCGGTGCGCGATTACTGCCAGCGTTTTGACGGTGTTGAGCTGGAAAGCTTCCGCCTGCCGCAGGAGCAGATCGATGCTGCGCTCGAAGGCCTCGACCCGGCCTTTGTCGCCGCGCTCGAGAAGGCCGCGCGCCAGATTCGCGAATTCCACCAGCGCGAGGTCGAGCAGAGCTGGTTTACCACGCGCCCGGACGGCACGATGCTCGGCGTTAAGGTGACCCCGCTTGCCGCGGCCGGCATCTACGTGCCGGGAGGCCGCGCGCAGTATCCCTCCACTGTGCTCATGAACGCCATCCCCGCCAAGGTGGCCGGCGTCAAGCGCGTGGTCATGGTGACTCCGCCGCAAAAAGATGGCCTGATCAGCCCGTATACGCTTGCGGCTGCCAAGCTCGGCGGCGTGGACGAGATCTATATGGTGGGCGGCGCCCAGGCCGTGGCCGCGCTGGCGTACGGCACCGAGACCATTCCGCGCGTCGACAAGATCACTGGCCCGGGCAACGCCTTTGTCGCCGCGGCCAAGCAGATCGTGTCGGGCGATGTGGGCATCGACATGGTCGCCGGCCCGTCCGAGGTTTGCGTGCTGGCCGACGCCACGGCCAAGCCCATGGTGGTCGCGGCCGACCTGATGGCCCAGGCCGAGCACGATCCCCTGGCGGCCTGCTACCTCGTCACCTTCTCGGACGCCTACGCCGACGCGGTGGAGGACGTCGGCAATCTGCCCGTGAGCTACGTTTACCAGGAAGAGGCGCTGGGGTTGGGGCATGCCGTGCGCTGTGCGGCGGCCAAGACCGGCGACGAGGCGTTCTACGTGCTGCTCGGCGACGTGCTCGTGCCGGGCAATGAGATGCTGCCGGCCATGAAGGCGGTTTTC
>URWQ01000212.1 GCA_900551635.1 uncultured Collinsella sp.
GGGATTGGTCAAAATAGTTTGACTATTAGCGGCTAAAATCGCCCGGCGCTAACAATGTGGGTTAGTTCTCCAGTTTTGTTGCGCGAATCGTTTGCATGGCCGTCGGGTCTATACTGTTCGTTTGTCAACGATTACGAGTAAAGGAGTTGCATCCGTGTCGGATCAGACAAAGCAACAAGAAACTCGCAGTCTGCCTGCGACGTTTGCTAAGAACGAATTTGAGAAGGACGCGTTTATCCTTCGTCAGCTGGTTACCAAGGATTTTAAGATCAAGTATCGCCGTAGCGTTCTGGGCGTCGCATGGTCGGTGCTCAACCCGCTGCTGATGATGATCGTCATGGCCATCGTGTTCTCGACGATTTTCGCCCAGGGCCGCAATGGCTCAATTACGCCCGAGATGTACCCGCTGTACTTGATCGTGGGTAACGTCACCTTTGCCGTCATGTCCGAGTCCACGAACCAGGCCCTGACGTCGATCGTGGGTGCTGCCCCGCTGCTCAAGAAGGTTAAGGTGCACCGCTGGGTCTTCCCAGTACAGAAGGTGCTCTTCTCGCTGGTTAACTTTGCCTTCTCGCTGGTCGCCGTTGCCATCGTTATGCTGTGGTTCCACGTTATGCCTTCTTGGCACCTTATTCTGCTGCCGGTCTGCCTACTGCTGCTTATGTGCTTCTGCATGGGCCTGGGCATGATGCTCTCCGCCCTCACGGTCTTCTTCCGCGATGTCATGCATCTGTGGAGCGTCGTCATTACGGCGTGGACTTACATCACGCCTATTTTCTGGACGACCGACTTCGTTGCGCAAATGCCGCATCTCGTGCGCATTCTGGTCTATGCGAACCCCATGTATAACTACCTGCAGTTTATGCGCGATATCTTCCTGTTCCAGACTACGCCCTCGCTTATGACGTTTGGTATGTGCGTCGCTTGGGCGGTTCTTGCGCTTGTTATTGGCTACACCGTGTTCCATAAATCCGAGCGCAAGTTCATCCTCTACATCTAAGGAGTGCTGTGATGACTGAATCTGTTGTTGATTACAGCGAGCAGCCTCTGGCTGTCGAGGTCGACGACGTCACCATGATCTTTAACATGGCGTCCGAGTCGCTGACCAACCTCAAGGAGTACTTCATCAAGCTTGCCAAGCACGAGCTGTTCTTTGAGGAGTTTAGAGCGCTTAAGCACATCTCGTTCGATATTCATCGCGGCGAAGTTGTCGGTCTGGTTGGCACCAATGGTTCCGGTAAGTCTACGATGCTCAAGATTATCGCCGGTGTGCTTGAGCCTAGCGAGGGCAGCGTTAAGGTGCACGGTAACATTGCGCCGCTGATTGAGCTTGGTGCCGGTTTTGACCCCGAGTTGACCGCCCGCGAGAACATCTATCTGAACGGCGCCCTGCTCGGCTATACCAAGGAGTTCATCGACGCCAACTTTGACGGCATTATTGAGTTCGCTGAGCTTCAGAACTTTGTCGATATGCCGCTTAAGAACTTCTCCTCGGGCATGGTGGCGCGTATCGCCTTTGCAATCGCGGCGATTACCGAGCCCGATATTCTTATCGTTGACGAGACGCTGTCCGTCGGTGATGTGTTCTTCCAGCAGAAGTGTGAGGCTCGCATTCAGCACTTTATCCAGAGCGGTGACGTGACGGTTCTGTTCGTTTCGCACTCCATGGAGCAGGTTGAGCGCATCTGCCAGCGTGCCGTTTGGATTGAGAAGGGTGACCTTCGCATGGACGGCCCGGTCGATGAGGTCTGCAAGGCGTATCGCGAGCAGTTCAACTAGGTTATAATTACTTGCGCCCGACAGGCTTGCGCTTGCTTGGGCGTGTGGTTATTTGCTCCATTAGCTCAGTTGGATAGAGCAGGGGACTTCTAATCCCAAGGTCGACGGTTCGAATCCGCCATGGAGCACCATCGTTTATTAAGCCCGGACCGCTTGGTGGTCTGGGCTTTTTTCATCTTGTATGCTGCTGAAGCCGAGCGCGAACAAGCCGCTGCTGTTTGTTGGGGTTGGCATTTTACTTTTCCAGATGCTCTTTCAGCAGCTCCAGCGCGTGGGCGTAGCCCTGGAGGCCTTCGCCGGTGATGGTGGCGAAGCAGGCTAGGCGTGCATAGCTCACCTGGCGGAAGTCCTCGCGCGTCTCTACGGCGCTGATGTGCACCTCGACGGCAGGGATGGCGACGGCCTTGAGGGCGTCAAGGATTGCCACGCTGGTGTGCGTGTAGGCTGCCGGGTTGATGACGATGCCGTCGACCTTGCCGTAAGCCTCCTGGATCTTGTCGACGATGCTGCCCTCGTGGTTGGACTGGAAGACCTCGACCTCGTCGAAGCCCTGTGCGGTTCCCGCTTCCTGGCAGATCTGCACTAAGCGGTCGTAGTTGTCGCTACCATAGATGCCCGGCTCGCGAATGCCGAGCATGTTGAGGTTGGGGCCGTTGATGACGAGTGCTTTCATGGTTGCTTCCTTTGCGGTTGCAAAACCACCACAAAGGTGTCTGTCCCCTTTGTGGTGGCTTAGGTTAGAGAGCGGGTGGGAGGGTCTCGAGGAGGGCTTGGACGGTGTTGGCAGCGCAGTCGCGTGAGTCGATGATGTAATCGGCCCAGGCGCGGTAGCGCGGCATGCGCTGTTCAGCCAGCTTATCGATGCCGTCGCGCGCGGTGATGGGGCGGCCCTTGTGGGCGAGCTCGTCGAGCTTGCGGTTGAGCATCACGATCTGGCTATTCTGGTACAGCAGCGGGTAGTTCTCGTCGCGTGTGACCACGCCGCCGCCGGTGGAGAGCACCAGGCCGCTGCGCTTGGAAATGTCGGCCAGCTCCGCTGTCTCTTGCTCGCGGAAGGCGGCCTCGCCGCGCTCGACGATAAAGTCGGCACAGGGCATGCCCAGGCGCTCCTCGAGGGCGCGGTCCAGATCGATGTGCTCGCGACCCGTCAGCATTGCGATCTGCTCACCCACGCGGGTCTTGCCCGAACCCGGCATGCCGATCAGCGCTATGTTCTGTTCGCGGCGCGACAGGCGCTCCGTTACGTCCAGGATGCGCTCGCGCGGGGTGACCTGGCCGGTATAGCGCTCGACGGCTT
>URWQ01000213.1 GCA_900551635.1 uncultured Collinsella sp.
AGATCCAAATATTTTCGATAAACCGACGTTACGACAGCCACATACTGCGGGGATTTCATCCGCCCCTCGATCTTCAGAGAATCCACGCCGGCTTCGATCAGTGCGGAAAGACTGTCGGCAAGACACATATCCGCAGGACTCAGAAGACAGTTTCCCTGCGGGGAAGAAAGTCTCTCTCCGTCTCTGCTCAGTTCATACGGCAGACGGCAGGGCTGCGCGCAGTTCCCCCGATTTCCGCTTCGTCCGCCGATCACATAACTCATATGACACTGCCCGGAATAAGCGATACAGACAGCGCCGTGGACAAACACTTCGATTTCCGCTTCCGTGTCCCTGCAGATCTCTTCGATCTCCCGCAAAGAGAGTTCTCTGGAAAGAATCACCCTTTGAAACCCTGCGCGAAAGGCTTCTTCCACACCCCGTCTGTCATAGACCGTTCCCTGCGTACTGAGATGAAAGGTCATATCCGGAATCCTCCGCATCAATTCCGCGCTGAGCCCTCTATCCTGAAGAATCAGAGCATCGGCGCCCAGCTCCAGTGCATGAGCTCCCAACGCCACCGCGTCGGACAACTCATCGTCAAACACGAACACGTTGAGCGTTACGTACACACGCACGCCATGGGCATGCGCCACGGCGCAGCCGCGCGCAAACTCGTCATCCGTAAAGCCATGCGCGCTCACGCGGGCGTTAAAGCCGCCCAACCCCGCATAGATGGCATCGGCACCCGCGGCGATGGCCGCAAGCATCTGGTCGAGTCCGCCCGCCGGCGCCAGCAGTTCGGGCAGCGCCGCACCGGCAGCATCCAATCCAGTCTCGTATTGTCCGCTCGGCCCCATCGCCCGAATCGCCATCGACAAACTCCTTACCAAGGTATGCATTCACTCTGAAAAATGCCGTCTTCCAGCATACACGAGGCCTCGCGCGCCCCGTTTGGTTTATCGTGTAATAACTTATGTCCATCCTGCCCAGACGGCACATCCACCGTCCGGCACGACATACCTGGAGGTCAATATATGGGTCCTCGCCAACGACAGGGACGCAGCCGTTCAAAGACGCATGCCCTGCCCATAATCCTGCTCTCGTTTTTGGGCTTTCTGCTTATCGCGGGCGTGGCATTTGGCATCGGCATGGTCGGCAACGTCAACCGCTGGCTGTCCGATCTGCCCGACTACACCGACGCCAACGCGTATCTGGTGAGCGAGCCCACCGAGATCGTCGACTGCAACGGCAACAAGATCGCAAGCTTCTACACGCAAAACCGCAAGTCCATCACCAAGGACGAGGTCTCCCCCTACGTGCTGCAGGGCACCGTTGACGTCGAGGACGAGCGCTTCTACGAGCACGGCGGTATCGACCTGTGGGGTATCGCGCGTGCTGCGGTGGCAACCCTCGGCGGCGGGCACGAAGGCGCCTCGACTATCACCCAGCAGCTGGTGCGCAACACCATCCTGCAGGAGGAGCAGTTCGACTCGACCATCGAGCGTAAGGTGCGCGAGGCCTACATCGCCGTCAAGATGGAGGACATGTACTCCAAAGACGAGATCCTCATGATGTACCTCAACACCATCTATTACGGCCACGGCGCCTACGGCATCGAGGCCGCAGCCGAGACCTATCTGTCCAAGAGCGCCGCCGACCTCACCCTGAGCGAGGCCGCGCTGCTCATCGGCCTTCCCAACTCGCCCTCGCAGTACGACCCCACGGTCAACCCCGACCTGGCGCTGTCCCGTCGCAACAAGGTCCTCGACAACATGTTGCGTCTGGGCCATATTACGCAGGAGGAGCACGATGCCGCACAGGCCGAGCCCATCACCCTCAACGTGACCGAGATTTCGGGCAGCGGCGTCGACGTATACTCGCAGCCCTACTTTGTCGCCTATGTTAAGCAGCTGCTGGAGCAGGAGTTCTCGACCGACGTGCTCTTTAAGGGCGGTCTGACCGTCAAGACCACCATCGACCCCACGATGCAGCAGGTGGCAGAGAATGCCGTCCGCCAGCAGCTCGACACGCTCTCACTCGACGGCCTGGATATGGGCATGGTCGTCGTCGACCCCAAGACCGGCTACATCAAGTGCATGGTGGGCGGCTACGACTACAACGCCGACGAGAACCACGTAAACCATGCCACGGCCAAGCGTCCCGTCGGCTCCACCTTTAAGGCCTTTACGCTGGCAACTGCCATCCAAAACGGCATGAACCCCAACGTCACCCTCAACTGCAACTCGCCGCTCAAGGCTAAGGGCACCACGACCGAGGTCCAAAACTACGCCAACCATAGCTATGGCAACATCACGCTTAAGCAGGCAACGGCATACTCCTCCAACACCGGCTACATCCAGGTGGCGGAAGCCGTCGGCAACAGCAAGATCATCTCGCTCGTCAAAAAGCTCGGCATCGATCCCGCCAAGGACAACATCGAGGACGTTCCCGTCATGACGCTCGGCACCGGCTCGATCTCGCCGCTCGAGATGGCCGCCGCCTACGCGACGTTTGCCAACGGCGGCTACTATCGCCAGCCGATCGCCATCACCGAGATTGACTCTCGTACCGGTTCGGTGCTGTACCAGCACACCGACAATCCCTCACAGGTGCTTACCGAGGGCGAGGCCGCCGCGGTCACCGATGTTCTGTCCGGCGTCATGCAGGGCGGCGGTACGGGTGCTGCTGGCGCCCTGAGCGTCAACCAGCCCTATGCCGGCAAAACGGGCACCACCGACAACACCACTAACCTGTGGTTCTGCGGCTATACCCCGCAGCTGGCGTGCGCCCTGTGGACCGGCTATTCCGCGGGCGAGATCCCCATCCAAAAATACGGCACGGACCTGCTGGGCGACAGCACCAACCTGCCTGTCTTTAAGCAGTTTATGAACACCGTTCTGACCGGTACCGAACGCGAGGAGTTTGCGACCGGAACGGCGCCCACCTACAAGAACAACAGCGTCTGGAAGTTCTACGGCACCAACAACACCAAGAAGACGGAGAACGACGACAAGGACGAGAACGAGGACGAAGAGGAAACCACCACAACGACTACCACGACGACCACGACCACC
>URWQ01000214.1 GCA_900551635.1 uncultured Collinsella sp.
GACGGCGTGAAGTGTTGCTGTAAAATACTCTGGAATTTTGTTCTCAGTTCTTCATCGGGAATAACAATATTCGAGGTCTGGAGCGTCGCAAGGTTAAACGTCTTGCTCGGCGCATAGAGGGCAACCGTGCGCATGCGGGCATCCTCGCTCACCGACTGCGACGGGATATGCTTGTGACCCGGCAGGATGATATCGGACCAAATCTCGTCCGAGATCACCACGCAATCGTGCTGGCGATAAATGTCCATGGCGTGCTCGATCTCGTCACGCTCCCATACGCGGCCGCAGGGATTGTGCGGTGAGCAGAACACCGCGGCATGGATGTGGTTTTGAGCGAGCTTGCACTCCATGTCCTCAAAGTCCATGCGCCACACGCCCTGGTCGTCGAGTTTAAGCGGGCTGTGGACAATGCGATAGCCCGCGGCTTCGATGGACTTGGTAAAACCAATGTAGGTGGGGCTATGGACCAGCACTGCATCGCCCGGCTGGACATACGCGCGCAGCGTCGACACGACACCGCCCAGCACGCCGTTTTCGTAGCCGATATGCTCCGGCGCCAAGCCCTCAACGCCATTGCGGCGGCTCTGCCATTCGATGATGCGGTCGAAGTACTCGGCGCGCGGGTTAAAGTAGCCAAACATGGGATGCTGAGCGCGCTGAATGATGTGCTCCTGGACCGTGGGCACCGTGGCGAAATTCATATCGGCCACCCACATGGGAATGCGGTCGAAGCCCTCGTCAGGTGCGTTCGGAGCCATGCCGGGGATCTCGCCCCAGGAGTCAACGGCGATGGAATCCATGCCGTGGCGGTCGATAAGCGAGCTAAAGTCGTATTTCATGCTGAACTCCCGTGCAAAGTGATTGTTTTGATAGGCGTTATTGTCCACCAGCACGGGCGATTTTGGCATGGGGTTTGGCGCTTAATTTGACGGGTGCGGACGAATGGCTGGTTAGTCTTGCGCGTCGTTGACGGCGACTACGGTTAGCTGGGTTTTATCGACCGTAAACGATATGTCGAGCCAGGCAAAGGCCAGGTGGTAGACGCGGTTTGGCTCGTACTTGCTGCCTGCGCGGCGCGGGTCTTGGCGAAGGACCTCGACCAAGCTGGGGAGCTTTGCGGGCGGGACCATGTCTTGAAGAGCTTGCGGGAACTCAACATCGAGCTCTTGCCACGGAGCATCCTCAATCCAGCCGCCCGTTGCATCCGGGTGGCAGTCCGCAAACGGAATGTAGGGCTTAATGTCGTAGATGGGCGTGCCGTCGCGCAGGTCGGCCCCCAGCACATGGATGATGGGGCCGTCGTCGGTAAGCTCCACGCGGTCGAGCTTAACGCAGGTAAGCCCGATGGGATTCGGGCGAAACGGACTGCGCGTGGCAAACACTCCCACGCGCTCGGCTCCTCCCAGACGCGGCGGGCGCACGGTCTTCGACCATTTTGCGTTGGTTCCGGACCTGTCCCGCGTCTTGGCATCGGCAGCTATGTCGTTTGCCGTGCCGCCGGGCGTTCCGTTTTCGAAGCGCCATAGCAGCCACAGGTGAGAGAAGGAGTCCAGACCCTCAACCGCTGCATTGGAGGCAAATTCCGGCTCAAAGACGATGCGCCCCTGCAGATGGGGCGCCAAAAAGCTGTTGCGCGGAATGCCGAACTTCTGCGGCAGGTCGGTATGTATGTGTGCAATAGGTTCCATGCCGGTCATTGTACGGCATGGAGGCATGGGGCGTTGCGCGCAATTCTTCGCCGCGGTCGCCCGTCGTGCAACCAACGGTTGCTTGGAAGGGCGTCTGCCGCCGCGTATGCTTAAGCCATCAACCAGCAGAAAGGAGCCGCTATGGCCTTTGCAGAAAAGCTCATTGCCATCCGTCGCGCCCATCACCTTACCCAAGAGCAGCTCGCCGCCAAGCTCTTCGTCACACGCCAAGCCGTCAGCCGTTGGGAGCGCGGCGAAGTCACCCCGGGCATCGACATGATGAAGCTCATTGCCGCCGTGACCGGCGAGCCCCTGTCCCACCTGCTCGAAATGCCCGAGCACTATTGCCAGAGCTGCGGCATGATACTCACGCCCGACGACTGCGGCACCGACGCTGCGGGCACCGCGACCGATCATTACTGCAAGTGGTGCTACGACCACGGCAAGTACACCTACGAGACCACGATGGAGGCGATGATCGAGGATTGTGCCCCGCGGCTGGCGCAAAACACCGGCATGTCGCTCGACGAAGCCGTCTCGCTCATGGGCGCCGTGCTGCCGCAACTGGAGCGCTGGCGCTCCGTGCACGAAAACGAGGAGCGCTACGGGGCCGAAGCGCGGGCGCGCTATGGCGATGAGGCTATCGATGCAGCAAATGAAGCGCTGCTGGACATGGACCCCGAGACATGGAACGACATGAAGGAACTTGAACGCGCCGTTCTGGGCCAGCTCTCGATCGCCACGGGCGATGGCGATGCGGGCGGAAGCGAGGCTCGCAAGCTTGTCGCGATGCATCGTCGTTGGATTGGTCTCAACTGGGGACGCGAACCCCAGAACGAAGCGTACCTGGGCCTCGCCCACGGCTATCTTGCCGACCAGCGCTTTGTTGACTACTACGACAAGCCCTGCGGCACCGGAGCCACGGCGTTTCTGGTCCAGGCCATCGAGTCGTCGCTGGCCCGCGCATAAACCGCGGCGGCTTTGGGTATTTCAATCAAAACCTCAACCGATTGGAGACCTATGGCTACTGATCACGAGCTCGCGCTGTACGTTATGACCGGCTGCCCGTATTGCTTAAAGGTCAAGCGTTTCCTTGCCGATAACGGCGTGACCATTCCCGAGCGCAATATCTCGACCGATACCGAAGCCGAGCAGACACTCATCGCCGTCGGCGGAAAGCGCCAGGTTCCCTGCTTGTTCATCGACGGCAAGCCGCTCTACGAGTCGAGCGACATCATCGCGTGGGCACAGGAGAACCTGCTCTAGTACGCACATCCCGTCCGTCCAAGGGCCCACCCCATACGGCCTAAACATGTACACCAGCATCCAAAGTCGACATTTTTCGACATCTTTGGAT
>URWQ01000215.1 GCA_900551635.1 uncultured Collinsella sp.
TGGTGGCGTGTGCGCCGCCGTTCAGGATGTTCATCATGGGCACGGGCAGGCGGTTGCCGTTCACGCCGCCCAGAAAGCGGTACAGGGGCATTTCCAGAGAAGCGGCGGCAGCGCGGCAGGCGGCAATGGAGACCGCCAGAATGGCGTTTGCACCGAGGTTGGACTTATCCTTGGTGCCGTCGGCCTTCAGCATAGCGGCGTCCACGGCGTAGATGTCGGAGGCATCCATGCCCACCACCGCGTCAGCGATGACAGTGTTGATGTTCTCCACAGCCTTGGTCACGCCCTTGCCCAGATAGCGGCCCTTGTCGCCGTCGCGCAGCTCGCATGCCTCAAAGGCGCCGGTCGAAGCACCCGAAGGCACCATTGCGCGGCCAAAGCTGCCGTCCTCGAGCACGACCTCGACCTCGACGGTGGGATTGCCGCGGCTGTCGAGCACCTCGCGACCGTAGACGTCCAAAATATCGCTCATGTTGTCTCCCTCTCACTTGGAAACGTAGTGGATGCAAGCGACCGGCTGACCGTGCACCGTCGGTGCGCCTCCGTAAGTTAGCCATGTCGCACTTTTGCATTATGCCCTAAGTTAGCCGAGGGATACACTTGATTTTCGAAAAATTTAGCGGGAACGATGAGGCGTGTCGGCCCGTCGTTCCCGCAGTCTTACTCCCCCGCCTTTGCGGCATCCCACAGGTCGTTGAGGCCGTGGGTCGAAAGCTCGGCAAGATCCACGTGAGCATCGGCCGCCATCTGCTCCATCGCGGCCCAGCGACGGCGGAACTTTGCCGTGCTGGCACGAAGGGCGCTCTCGGCGTCAATGCCCTCCTTGCGCGCAACGTTGACCAGGGCAAAGAGCAGGTCGCCAAACTCCATCTCGCGCTCGGGCGAGCCAGGGGCCTCGGCCTCAAACTCGGCCCGCTCCTCGGCGACCTCGTCCCACACATCCTGGACCGTCTCCCACTCAAAGCCCACGGCGGCCGCCTTGCGCGACACCTTCTGAGCCTGCATCAGCGCCGGTAGATGCGTGGGCACGCCGTCGAGCAGGCCCTCGGGCGCAGCCTCGCCAGCTGCCACGGCCTTGTCCTTGGCAGCCCTCTCGGCAAGCTTAACCTCGTCCCAAATCTTGAGCACCTCGTCGGAGCTGTCGGCATCCACATCGCCAAACACGTGCGGGTGGCGACGGATGAGCTTGGCGTCGATATCGCGTGCCACGTCGGCCAGCGTAAACTCGCCGGCATCCGCCGCGATCTGCGCATGCAGCACGACCTGCATGAGCACGTCACCCAGCTCCTCGCGCAGGTGAACCGCGTCGTCCGCCTCGATGCAGTCGAGCGCCTCGTAGGCCTCCTCGATCATGTTCTTGCCAATGCTGCGGTGCGTCTGCTCGCGGTCCCACGGGCAGCCGTCGGGCTGACGCAAGCGCCAGGCGGTCTGCACCAGATGTTGTAGCTCGGCCGACGCGTCGACCAGCGTGGACAAATCGCGCGAGCCCTCGGCATTTTGCTGAGCCATGTGCTGCGCCATGGTTAGTCCTCCTCCAGGATCACGTGGCGGAACGCTCCGCCCTCGTAGATGCCGTAGCTGTGCGTGCCGTCCTTGGGGATGCTCACGCTGCCGGGGTTGAAGAGCCACAGGCCCGGGTGTGCGGCGCTTTCCTCGTTGACCTTGATGTGCGTATGGCCGTAGACGAGCGCGGAGCCCTCGGGCAGCGCGGGCGCGTGGTCGACGCTGTTGTGCATGCCGGCGCCAAAGACATGGCCGTGCGTCAGGAACAGCTCGCGGCCGGTCTCGTCGAACAGCGTGGCGTAGTCGGCCATGATGGGAAAGTCGAGCACCATCTGGTCGACCTCGGCGTCGCAGTTGCCGCGCACCGCGATGATGCGGTCGGCCAGGGCGTTGAGCAGTGGAATCACGCGCTTGGGAGCGTAGTCGCGCGGCAGGTCGTTACGCGGGCCGTGGTAGAGCAGGTCGCCCAGCAGCACAATGCGATCGGGCTGCTCGGACTCGATGGCGGCGCAAAGGCGTTCGGTCCAATATGCCGAGCCGTGGATGTCGGAGGCGATGAGGTATTTCATGGGGAGATCCTTTCGAATGGGGTTGATGGGGGCTGAATACGGGGTCCGGCGGATGCGGAGCCCATCTACCGTGTTACTCGAATCGCAGCGCCGCGCTCTGAGCCGCCTGCATCACGCGTTGGAGCGGCACGCCATGTTCGCGGGCAAGACGGGCGCAATCCTCGTACTCGGGAGCCGCGCGCTCGCTGCCGTCGGGCAGGGTCGCCACCTTAACGGATACCTCGCCCCATGGCGTCGTTACGCGCTCAAAGCGGCGTGGCAGGCAAACGCGTTCCATCACCTGGCGACGAATGGCGTTGGTCGTGGTCTCCAAAAAGACAATCGTCTGCAAGCGCTCGATATCATCGTGCGAGCAGATTACCTGCAGCTGCCAGCCGGGGCGGCCCTTTTTGCAGTAAAGCGGCAACCAATGCACCTCGCGGGCGCCGGCCTTGCGCAGGCAATCGGCAGCGTAGGCAAGCACCTCGGGCGACGCATCATCGATGTCGCACTCCAGTTTGACGATAGTTTCGGGCGCATCAGTCTCGCGAGACAGCGGGGATGTGCTATCGCATTGCATACGGTCTGGATCCTTTCCGCGCGGGCTCGTTTTGTTCACCCAAACGCTAGCACATCGCAGGCTGCGCGAGTGTGACGGCGCGTGATGAGCGCGATTTTCCTTGTCGACAAGAAACCGACACTCCACCGCCCCGGCCAAACATGTACATCAGCCTCCAAACATGTCATTATTTGCAGCTTTTGGAGGCTGATGTACATGTATTGGAGCAAGCGAGGCCGCGCCGCGCAGCCTTTCCAATCGATTTCGAGCTCCGGCGCGCGGCGTGTTGAGAGCTGCAACATTACAATGGAGCGGATTCGCCAAATGCAAAGGAGTCGCCATGTCTGCCTGCCCGCTGGTCGATTGCCATACCCACACCTCGTTCTCGGACGGCCATGCCTCGTTTGAAGACAACGTTCGCGCCGCTGCTG
>URWQ01000216.1 GCA_900551635.1 uncultured Collinsella sp.
GGGCACTTGCGCGCGATCGGCGCTCGGGCTTCCTGCAGGGTGTGCTTGCGCTTTCTGCCTGCGAGGTTCCGGTGCTGGTTGTGGCTGCATGTAGCGTATTTTCCCAACGCGCCGTGATGGGCGGCCTTGTTGCCGCTCTGGTTGCAACCTATACGCTTACGTGGTTTTTGCTTGCGATGGGCTTTGCCTTTGAACTTCCCGTTTCGGCACCGCGACGCACAAAAGCCCAGATGGCGACTCCGCTTGCCGGTGGAGCCGCAGCTGCCCGTACTTTTGGCGGACCTGTCGAAGTATCGTCCGATTCTATTTCTACGACCAAGGAGGCCTAGGTCATGGCATCTCAAGTTGAGCTCACCCCATGCGGGGCCATGTTTGACATCTTTAAGCGCGCGGCGCATCTGAGCCATATCGAGCTGTGCGGCTTGGTGCTTTCGTCCCGTCCGCTCGCCGACGGCCGCAGCCCGCAGAGCCGAGCCGCTGATCGCTCTTGGGTTTCCCGCTTTATCGTTCGCGCGCCGGTCGGCACGCTTCAGCAGCGCTACTTTGCCGAATACGGTACCTCGGCTGCGCGTATTATGTCGCAACTGGCCCTGCGCCAGCGCAATCCCATGGACTCCACGGCTGTGATCAATATGGTGTGCGGTCCTGCAGGTGAACCGATGGTACGCGCGCTCGAAGAGTGCCACCAGGACACGAATCTCTATCGCAACGCGCTCGATCGCCTGCCCCAGGCGGCGGAACTCATGCCCGCCGAGCGCGCCGAGGCCGTGCTGGTGCTGTTTGTCGCCGTCGGTTGTTCGGCGGATGTGCGGTCCTCGGTGAACTATGCCATCGACTACGCGCACGCGACCTGTGGCGGAGGCACATCCACGCCGCGTTCGCTTGGCATGTCGATGACCGCGGGCGAACGCGAACCCGCCCCGGCGCACCCCTTGGGCTTGCTGCGCGTACAAAACAGTTTTGTCGTGAGCGCCCCGCGCTGGATTCAGCCGAGTGAGCAGGGTGTTGAGATTGGCGCGCTGGCCACTGGCGAGGGCGATATTACCGACGTCGGCGACGATGTCTCGGCCCGCCATGCCCATATCTGGTGCGATGCTCAAAATATCTGGCACGTCGAGGACTTGTCGTCCACCAACGGAACCGTGGTGGTAAACGGGGCCACGCGCGTCTGCATTCAGGTCGAGCCCGGCCGTTCCGCCCAACTCAATCCCGGCGACGAGCTCAAGCTCGGCGAATCCACTACCTACGCCATCCTCTTCGGTGCCCTCTAGCCGGCAGTTAGGGACGTTCCTTTTCTGCCGGCACTTGGGGACACTCCTTGGCGCGCCAGGGCCGGCCGCTTGGGACGAGGGGCCATTTCGCCCCTTGGCGGTCAGTCGGGGTAAACCTTTACCGCCCGCCTATATTTGCCGAAATTACACTTGACGGCGGGGTACAATAAACCCGCATGCGGATTTCCGTTGCGGGCGCTTCCCATCGCCGGGGCGTGCCCGGGAGCATCCGGCATGCGGCCTTTGCGGCGCTCGGTCATGTGCAAGACGGGTAGCTGGGCTTGTGGAGCGCGTGCAGCCCTCCTCGACTCGGCATGCCTTCTCTCCACGCCATGTACCTGCTGCTCGGCCTGCCTGCCAGATGATTGGAAGCAACAGCGAAAATCCCATCACGCCAACATCCCGGCGATCGCCGGGGCCTGTATACCTATATGAGAGGAGAGGGGTATATGGCGCGTAAGTTTAAGTCTATGGACGGCAACGAGGCGGCCGCATATGTTTCGTATGCGTACACCGAGGTAGCGGGAATCTATCCCATTACGCCGTCCAGCCCGATGGCCGACCATGTCGACCAGTGGGCGGCCCAGGGTCGCAAGAATATCTTCGGCACCCCGGTCAAGGTCGTCGAGATGGAGTCCGAGGCAGGTGCAGCCGGTACCGTTCACGGTTCGCTGGGCGCCGGTGCTCTGACCACCACCTACACGGCTTCTCAGGGTCTGCTCCTGATGATCCCGAACATGTACAAGATCGCGGGCGAGCAGCTCCCGGGCGTCTTCCACGTCTCCGCGCGTTGCGTCGCTTCCCACGCCCTGAACATTTTTGGCGATCACTCCGACGTCATGGCCTGTCGTCAGACCGGCTTCGCCATGCTCGCCGAGGGCAACGTCCAGGAGGTCATGGACCTCTCGCCGGTGGCTCACCTTGCCGCCATCGAGGGTAAGACCCCGTTCCTTAACTTCTTCGACGGCTTCCGCACCAGCCACGAGATCCAGAAGGTCGCCATGTGGGACTACAAGGATCTGGCCGAGATGTGCGATATGGACGCCGTCCAGGCTTTCCGCGATCACGCGCTCAACCCTGAGCACCCGCACACCCGCGGCAGTCACGAGAACGGCGACATCTTCTTCCAGAACCGCGAGGCCTGCAACAAGGTCTACGACGAGCTTCCCGCCGTCGTCGAGGGCTACATGAAGAAGATCAACGAGAAGCTCGGCACCGATTACGGCCTGTTCAACTACTACGGCGCCCCCGATGCCGATCGCGTCGTCGTGTGCATGGGCTCCTTCTGCGACGTGCTCGAGGAAGTCATCGACTACCTCAACGCTCACGGCGAGAAGGTCGGCCTGGTCAAGGTTCGCCTGTTCCGTCCGTTCTCCATCAAGCACTTTGTCGACGTTCTCCCCGAGACCGTCCAGAAGATCGCCGTCATGGACCGTACCAAGGAGCCGGGTTCCATCGGCGAGCCGCTCTACCAGGACGTCGTCTCCGCTCTCTACGAGGCCGGCAAGACGGGCATCAAGGTCGTCGGCGGCCGTTATGGCCTGGGCAGCAAGGACACGCCTCCCGCGTCCGCGTTCGCTGTCTTCGAGGAGCTCAAGAAGGACGAGCCCAAGCGCGAGTTCACCATCGGCATTGTCGATGACGTGACCAACCTGAGCCTGCCCGAGGCCGAGGATGCGCCCAACACCGCAGCTCCCGGCACCATCGAGTGCAAGTTCTGGGGTCTGGGCGGCG
>URWQ01000217.1 GCA_900551635.1 uncultured Collinsella sp.
TTGCTCATCTTGCGACCGTCCAGGCCCGGCAGCAGCGGGGTCTCGGACAGCAGCGCGTCGACCTCGGGGAACACCTTGCCGTAGCGGTTGTTAAAGCGGCGAGCGATGGTGCGGGTAAGCTCGATGTGCGGCAGCTGGTCGCGACCGACGGGCACCACGTTGCCCTTGCAGAACAGGATGTCGCAGGCCTGGTGCACCGGGTAGGTGAGCAGAAGGCCGGTGAGCTCGTGGCCCGAGGCCTCCATTTCGGCCTTGACCGTGGGGTTGCGCGCCAGCTCGGCCTCGGAGACCAGCGACAGGAACGGCAGCATGAGCTGGTTGGCTGCGGGCACAGCGGAGTGCGCGTAGATCATGGTCTTGTCGGGGTCGATACCGCAGGCAAGGTAGTCCATGACCATGTTGTACACGTTGTCCTGGATGTGCTCGGTGGTGTCGCGGTCGGTGATGACCTGGTAGTCGGCGATGAGCACGTTGGTCTTGGCGCCCATGTTCTGCAGCTCAACGCGGCCCTTGAGGGTGCCAAAGTAGTGGCCCAGGTGCAGACGGCCGGTGGGGCGATCACCGGTGAGCATGGTGAACTTCTCGGGCGTATTGGCCAGGCCCTCGCGAATGGCGTTGCTCTTTTGCAGCGCGACTTCGTAGCTGTTCTCGTTTGGCATGATTGCTCCTAACGTATGTTCATGGGTCAAGATGATAACGCGTTTATTGGAGGGGCGGGACGTAAGTAGGCGAGGGGCGGGAGAGGGGTGGCTTGTGCGGTGGGTGCGGCGCGGCCGCGCTTGGCCAACGGTGCCTTGGCACATCCTTGGCAGCTTGCCCTAGAGCTTGTGGTGGCGCTCTTCTTTGCGCTCCTCGGCTGCCTGCTCCTCCTGCTTAAAAGCGGGGTCGTCGGGGGTGACGAGCTCGTCCTCGTGCGTGCGCTTGTTGTAATGGTGGCGCAGCACGGGCTCAAACAGATGCAGATGCTTGGCAAAGGCCGCCGAGCCAATGGCGAGCACGGTAAAGATGAGCACACGCATGGGCACCTCGACCTGGTTAATCGCGGCGGCGCCGGCCGAAAGCATAATGCACCAGGCATAGATGAGCAGCACAGCTTGTTTTTGGTTATAGCCTTCTTGGATCAGGCGGTGGTGGATGTGGCCCTTGTCGGCCTGCCCGATGCTAATGTGGGCGCGCTTGCGGCGTACGATGGCGCTAAACGTGTCGATGATAGGCACGCCGGCAACGATGAGCGGGATGATAAGCGAGGTGAGTGCGGCGGTGCGGCTCACGTTGAGCAGCGAGATGGAGCCCAGCGCAAAGCCCAGAAGCAACGACCCCGAGTCGCCCAAGAAGATGCTTGCGGGGTTGAAGTTGTAGCGCAAAAAGGCCAGACAGGCGCCAAAGAGCGCAATGGAGAGCGCGGCGGCGTCGATGCGGCCCGAGAGAACAGCCATCGAAAACATGGTGAACGATGCGATGCCGCAGATGCCCGTGGCCAAGCCGTCGAGGCCGTCGATGAGGTTAATGATGTTGGTGAATGCCACCAGATAGATCACGGTGATGGGGTAGGCGAGCCATCCGAGCATGATCTCGCCGGGGGCAAACGGGTTGACGATGACGCCGATTTTTAGGCCGCCGATACAGGCGATAAGCGCGGCGAGGACTTGTCCGGCCAGCTTTTGCTTGGGCGTGAGCTGGAAGACGTCGTCGATAGCGCCGGTCGCAAAGATGACGGTAAAGGAGAGCGCCAGCATGGGATAGCTAATGTGAAGGCGCGGGTGCGGCACCAGGACGGGTGGCCAGCCTAGGTACCAGGTGCCTAGGATTTGCACAGTGCAGGCGACGACCAGGCCCAAAAACACCGCCGTTCCGCCCAAACGCGGGATGGGCTTGGTGTTGATGCGGCGCTTAGAAGGATAGTCGACGGCGTCGAGCTTGATTGCCAGGCGCTTGACCAGGGGTACCGTGAGGAAGGTCGTGATAAAGGCCGCCGCTGCCACGCATAGGTACGGTATGTAGCTCGGGGATGAAGCCATGAATCTAAAAACCGCCAAGCGTCGAAGGAAAAGGTCAAAGGTTGCTACGCGGAAATGGCATAGCTGTCTCATGATACTCGACCGAGGGGGTGCGGAGGTTTGCACCGTGCGATTATCACGCGCATACCAGATATTGGAATGTTGTCGATGGCTTGTCGGGATGCCGGCGGGGATCCATATGGACTGCAATGGTGATTTTCGGCAAAAGAAAACCACCCCCCACGTTACGAAAATGAACCCACCTAAAACAGGTGGGTGCCCTCATCGACTGTTCCAGCGTCCTTAACAACGAAGGATACCTGTACTAGGCACGACTGTGTGGGCTCCCTAAATAAACGCGACGGTTCACCCAGTTGCTCCGCGGGGGGCGGAATACCTACATCATAAAGCGGCACTTTATCGATTCCAGTCTTGACATTACAAAAATCGTGTCGGACGATTACGGCGCCTTAGGGACGGAGCCGTCTACGCGGTCTGGCCCTTTACGTTTGAGCTGCTGAATCGTTGTTTTGGAGCATGTTTTTATGCCGACGTCGTTGACCGAACTTTTCTCGCCCGCCTGCCATTTGTGTCCGCGCCGTTGCGGTGCGGCGCGCGATGAGGGCGCGCACGGCGTCTGCGGTGCTAACGACACGCTCAAGGTGGCCCGCGCCGCGCTTCATATGTGGGAGGAACCGCCTATCTCGGGCGAGGCCGGTTCGGGCACGATCTTCTTTAGCGGCTGCTCGCTCAAATGTATCTACTGCCAGAACCACGAGATCTCGACCGGCAATTTTGGCCTTGAGATTTCGCCTGAGCGCCTGGTCGAGATTATGCTGGAATTGCAGGACCAGGGTGCTAACAACATCAATTTGGTGACGGCGACGCACTATGCACACCTGTTGCCTGCCGCGATTGCCGCGGCACGGACGCGCGGGCTGGTCATCCCAATCGTCTACAACACGAGCGGTTACGAGCGCGCGAGTGCCGTGG
>URWQ01000218.1 GCA_900551635.1 uncultured Collinsella sp.
GCTGCGTCCAAGCCGGCATGGCGGCTTGTTCGGTCTGCGAGGCAGGCTCGTTCTGCGCAATCTGCTCATGCTGCATCAGCGACAACTCGCCGCACCCGGCAAAGCCCTCAACTTCGTCGAGTTCATCCGCCAGATTCACGCCGTGCACGTATCCCATATCTACAGCCGGGGAGTCGCCAGCATGCTGCGCCGGCCCTCCAGCGTCATCGTATACAAGGGGGTTCCGGGGGCGCCGACCATGCTCGGCTTCCGCTTTTCCATAATCATCAACACGCGGGCCTCTTGTAGCGCGAGGCGCCCCGGATTCCCTATCAACAAAAGCATCGGGCTCAATCGTCATGCGCCGATCGGAATCAACCGCTCCCTCGCCCGCGCGCCCGTTGCCGCATATACTGTGCGCAGCGATGACCTCGGTCGCCCCTGCGCGAAACAGCCCCTCGATATCCGACGGATCGAGTGCTTCTATCAACACGACCACGCGACTCACGCGGCCTTCGGCCGTCAGGCGCACAACAGTCTTGCGCACATCTTCGGTATCAAACAGAGACGCCGCGATGATGACAGCCCCGCGGCGCGACGGAAACGCCCGCGCCATGGAAATCAGCCCGTCCAGGTCACCCACGCGAAGCACCTGTGCACCCGCATCACGGCCCTCGACTTCCCGCTGCAACAGCCCGTAATCGCCGCACGCGCAGCACGCAAGCCAGATCGCCTTCATCACTCGTCGCCTCCGCTCTTTTTGCCGCGCGCCGTGGCGGGAATCGTCAAGCTGACCGTTCCCTTGCCCGAGGCTCCCAGCAGTTCCTTGACGTCTTCGGGGTCAGCCGCCAGCGTCACCCATTCGATCTTGCCCTCGCGCGTGGCACCGGAATCCTCACTGGTATCGATCACGTACGCGCCGCACAGCCGATCGGTTACGCCGTCTTTTTGCACATATACATCCACGTAGCTGCCCACGCCCGTAGCACCGCCGACCGAGTGCTCGGCATCGACCGCCACCGAAACGGCGACCTTGCCCTTAGGCACCTCGAGCTTGTGACTCTCGGCCTTGGTGTAGACATTGCAGATCACGGCGTTTTTGGGAATACGCGAAGTCGTCACGTCGCCGCGCACCTGGCGCAGCTCGGTCGCCGCGTCACGCGGCAACAGGCTCGTCAGCCATTCCTGGGTTATGACATTGGTCTCATCGAGGGTCTCGCCCACATCGATATCGCGCGCCGCGACGCATACCTCGACGCGATCGCCACCGTACTTGGCCAAGGTCTCAGCCTGGACCTGTTCGGCTTGCGAGCGGATCGACGAGCCGTAAACCATGCAGAGCAGCGCAGCGAGCACGCCCGCGACCAGACTGATGGCGATGCGCTTGCTCTTGTTCACGGCCGCTCCTCTCATGGCAGTGCCGGGCGAATGCCCGTACCACCATTGTCTGGGTGGTCAGAGTGCAAAGCGGCGCAATCGCGATCTCGGTTTTCGATGTCAAACCAATCGCTGACCAAAAACTGACCAGCCCGTCAAGCTCGTGGCAAGGTTTTGATCAGCACGTCAGCAAACTGCATGTTTCGAGGCTTTTTCGCAGCAAAAAAGCCGTCTCCCGAACAGTTGGAAGACGGCTGTCATAGGAAAAATCAATTACAGATGGACATCGGGATCGAGCATTTGAGCACTCACGCGCATGGATGACGCCAGGTTTTGGAACGTTTCCAAACGCAGGCTGTCGATCTGCCCGGCGTCCTCGGCCTCGCGAACGGCACAACCCGGCTCATGGGTATGCGTGCAATCGCCAAATCGGCACGCGCGCGATGCCTCGACAATCTCGGGGAAGGCGCGCGCCAGACCCCGCTCGTGACCCACGAGCGGTAGACTGCGCAGGCCCGGGGCATCAGCGATCACGCCGGCGTCGCCCGGCAGCGCCACCATCACGCGCGCGACGGTAGTGTGACGGCCCTGGTCGTCGCGTTCGCGCACACCGCCGGTCGCCAACGTATCGTGGCCCAGCAGCGCATTGAGCAGCGTCGACTTGCCGGCGCCCGACTCGCCCAGAATCATGGCGCAGCTCCCGGTAGGCACGCAGGCACGGACCTCGTCCAGGCCGCGGCCCTCGGCAGAGGACGTCACGATCACGCGCACGTCCGGACCCACCAGGCGGCGCACGCGGTCCAGATCGCGCTCGAGCTCCTCGGCATCGCAGCGATCAGCTTTGGTGAGTACCACCACCGGCTCGGCATCGCAGTCGAGCGCCAACACCAGCGAGCGCGCCACGCGGTCGAGCAGCACCTCACCGGCACCGAGCGCCTGCACGATTAGCACGCTATCCACGTTGGAGCAGAGCACCTGACGCTCTCCGCGGGCACGGCCGCGCCAACGCTCAAAGCTCGTACGGCGCGGCAGAACGCACTCAATCACGCCCATATCGTGCCCGGGAGCGCGGCGCACCGCCACACGGTCGCCCACGGCGGGCAGCAGGACCTCGTCCTCGCCGCGCGACTTAGCAAACCCCACGGCATGCTCGGCGCGGAAGGTATCGTTGGCAGTCGCCACCAGCGGAAACCCGCGATCCAAGCGCACCACGACGCCAAGCTGCATCTGCTCGGGCTCCTCGGCATGTGCGCAAAAGTCGTCAAATGCCGCCTGCTGAGCTTCATCGACCGGCAGGTCATCAAACGCCGGAACGTCCTGCAGTGCGTCGAGTCCCGGCACGCTTGCCAGCAGCTCCTCGGCAGACGCGGGGGCCTCGGTCGCAAGCTTCCGACGACGATCGCGCTTAGCCCGCGCCCCCGTCGTCTTTTTCTTCGCCTTAGCCTTCGCCTTGCCCACAAGCGCCTCCCAGCACCATAAATCACAACTGAGCAGGTATTTTAAATCAAAAAGAGCTGGCCGGGCAAAGCCCTAAATCAAAAAGAGCCGGTCGAGCAAACGCTCGATCGGCTCACAAACTTTCCCTCAGCTTACGGTCCCGAG
>URWQ01000219.1 GCA_900551635.1 uncultured Collinsella sp.
GCCTCGATGCCGCCGATGATGATGGGGGCGTCCTTAAACGTCTGGCGGATGAGGTTGCCGTAGACCGTGACGGCTCGGTTGGGACGGCGCCCCTCCTCGCCACCGGGGGTATAGGCGTCGGTGTGGCGGCGGTGTTTGGTCACCGAATAGTGGTTGACCATGGAGTCCATGTTGCCGGCACTGACCAAAAAGCCCAGGCGCGGCTCGCCGAGCACAGTGATGCTGGCGGGGTCGGTCCAGTCGGGTTGGCAGATGATGCCCACCTTGTAGCCGTGCGCGTCGAGGACGCGACTGATGATGGCCATGCCAAAGCTGGGATGGTCCACATAGGCGTCGCCGCAGATGTAGACAAAGTCGCACTGGTCCCAGCCGCGCGCATCCATGTCGGCGCGGCTGACGGGGAGGAACTTATCGCGGCCCGGTCGCCAGGGGCGGGCGGGCGTTGCTTGGGAATGCTTGGTGCGGGCGACCGTGGCCTGCGCCTTGCCGCCGCGCTTTTGCTGCTGGCCCTGTTTGCCCTGCTGACTGCGCTGGTTGTTCTGAGCGTGCTGAGGCTTTTTTGCCACGATCCCTCCCGGTGTTTGTATGCTGCACGTAATTGTAACCAGTCTTTTTGGGACGGGGCTAAAAAGACTGGAGGAGTACATGAGCTGGCGGATCGGCGCGTCGATGTGGGTGTCGTTTGTTTCCAGACTGTGTATCTGCGCGTTGGAGAGCCCGTCTCGCGCGCACACCATGTTGTCAATGGGTTACAGTATGAACGGCGGCTATGTTTCCGCCAACGCACGAGAGAGTCGTCAACAAGGAGGATGCACGACGATGCAGCGTGCCAAACAGATATCGGAGTCTATTGAGCTGGGCATCATCTTGGCGCTCGCCGGTGGCTTTATGGATGTGTATTCGTACATTGGGCGCGATCATGTTTTCGCCAACGCGCAGACGGGCAACATCCTGCTCGTGGGTGTAAGCATCTCGGAGGGCAACTGGCAGCTGGCGGGACGCTATTTCTTCCCCGTGGTGGCGTTTGCTGTGGGCATTATGCTTGCCGACCTGGTGCACGAGCGGTTTGGCAGCGTGATCCACTGGCGTCAGGTGACGGTGTTCTTTGAAGCCGTCATCTTGCTGGGCGTGAGCTTTATCCCAGGCGGCAATTTCAACCTGCTCGCCAACTGCCTCACCTCGTTTGCCTGCGGCATGCAGGTCGAGAGCTTCCGCAAGATCCACGGTCATGGCATCGCTACGACCATGTGCATCGGCAACTTGCGCAACGCGCTGCAAAACGTGGACGATTACATCATCACCCATAGGCGCGGCTTTTTGGAAAACGGCCTGCTGTACTTTGGCGTGATCTTTACCTTTGTGTTTGGCGCCGTGTTGGGCAACTGGTGTATTGAGCGCATGGGCCTGCACGCCATCGTCGTGGCGAGCTTGCTGCTGTTTGTCGCGTTTGCCATCATGTTCATCGACCGCGAGCGCGACTTGCGCTTACGCTGGAAGGTTGCGGCCGAGGCTTGGAAAGAGGGCTGCCGGAAGTAACCGAATGCGGCAAAGGGGCTGTCCCTTTGCCGAAATATTTTTCATCATCTGTTGAAACGCTTTAACACTTTTGACGTTCTCACGCGTTTTTTGTTTCAAAAGCGTTAGGATGGGACTCATAGCGTGGGGCGTAATGGATGCCCCGCACACGATGGGAGGCTATCAATGGCTAATCGTTTCGTTCTCAATACCATCTCTTATCATGGTTCTGGCGCCATCAAGGAGATCCCCGGCGAGCTCCAGCGTCGCGGCTACAAGAAGATCTTCGTCTGCTCCGACCCCGATCTGGTCAAGTTCGGCGTTACCGCTAAGGTGACCGACGAGCTCGACGCTGCCGGCATCGCTTGGAGCCTCTACTCCGAGATCAAGCCCAACCCCACCATCCAGAACGTCAAGGACGGCGTCGAGGCCTTCAAGGCCGCCGAGGCTGACGCTATCGTGACCATCGGTGGCGGCTCCTCCATGGACACCGCTAAGGCCATCGGCATTATTATCAACAACCCCGAGTTTGCCGATGTCCGTAGCCTCGAGGGCGTTGCTCCCACTAAGAACCACGCCGTGTTCACCATCGCCGTGCCGACGACTGCCGGTACCGCTGCTGAGGTGACCATCAACTACGTCATCACCGACCCCGAGAAGGTCCGCAAGTTCGTGTGCGTCGACACCAACGATGCCCCCGAGGTTGCTGTCGTCGATCCCGACATGATGGCTTCTATGCCCGCCGGCCTGACCGCTTCCACTGGCATGGACGCTCTGACCCACGCCATCGAGGGCTACACCACCAAGGGCGCTTGGGAGCTCTCCGACATGTTCCACTTTGAGGCTATTAAGCTGATCAGCGAGAACCTGCGCGACTCCGTCGCCGAGGCCAAGTCCGGCAAGCCCGGCTCCGGCCGCGAGGGCATGGCTCTTGGCCAGTATGTCGCCGGCATGGGCTTCTCCAACGTTGGCCTGGGCATCGACCACGCCATGGCTCACACCCTGTCCGCTCACTACGACACCCCGCACGGCGTCGCCTGCGCCATGCTGCTGCCGATCGCCATGGAGTTCAACAAGCCGGTTTGCGCCGAGCGCCTGGCCAAGGTTGCCGTTGCCATGGGCGTTGACACCACGGGCATGAGCACCGACGAGGCCGCCGACGCCGCCATCGCCGCCGTTAAGCAGCTCTCCGCCGACGTGAACATCCCGCACGTCTGCGAGGCCATGAAGGCTGACGAGATCGAGGTCCTGGCCAAGGACGCCATGGCCGACGCCTGCTTCCCGGGCAACCCGCGCGAGGCGACGCTCGACGACGTCATCGAGCTCTTCAAGAAGATCTGCCCGGCTGCCTAACTTGGTTCGGCGGGCCCCTGCCCGTTAGCCCCAGAATCGTCCTCGGACATGTCGGAGGCCCCGCTGCGCACTTCGTGCGGCGGGGCTT
>URWQ01000220.1 GCA_900551635.1 uncultured Collinsella sp.
TGAGCACCGTGAACTCGGGGTCGATGCCCAGCTCCAGCGCATGCGCGCGCAGGATACGCGAGCACATGCCGTGAATGGTCGAAATCCACGCGTCGTCGACGGTCAGTGCTTCCTCGTCCATGCCCTCGTCGATAAGCGCACGGCGCACGCGGTCGCGAATCTCGGCCGCGGCATCTTTGGTAAAGGTAATGGCGAGCACCTGGTCCAGATGCTCAACGAACGGACCGGATTCGGGCGAGAGCGCATAGACGATGCGACGCGTGAGGGTAAAGGTCTTGCCCGAACCGGCGCCCGCCGAGACAAACAGCGGACGGTCGAGCGTCTTGACGATCTGCAGCTGTTGCGGCATCAAGGTCGAAAGATCCATGGTCTACACGCCCCTCCTTACAAACGTACCTTCGTGGTTATACGAGCAGCGGCCATGCGCGGCCTTTGTCGACGCCGGGTCGACAGCAGCGACGTTGCCCGCCTCGAGTTCGCGCAAGCGCTCGGCGATGCCGGCCTCCACGCGATCGAGCAGTGCATCGAAGTCCATGTTGCCGCCCTCACCGGGAAAGCCCTTCTTAAGCCCCGGGATGCGGCCGTCACCACGCTCCTCCTCGAGCAGCTCGGCACTCGCGGCTCCTCGCAGCGCCGGTTTGCCACCCTTGGTCGAAAAATAGAGCGCCGCGCGGGTATCCAGATCCAGCGCCCGGCGCATGGCCTGCGCGTAGATGAGCGTTTGGGTATGCGTCGGCAGCCAGCGCGGATCGTCGATGGGAGCCTCGCCCGACTCCTCGTCGCGCACCGTGGGGTCGGCGAGCTTAAACTCCTCGACGCCCGAACGATGCTTGTAGTCGATTACCACGGCGCGATTCTCGGCATCCACATCCACGCGGTCGATACGCCCGCCGAGCGGCCAACCGGCATACTCGACTTTAAGATCGTTAAAGGCAAACTCCAGGTAGCGTGGAGCAAAAGGAGTCAGCGCCTCGGCTTCATAGGCAAGCACACCCTCCAGCTGCGGCAGAATCTCGGCCACCTGGCGCTCCTCTACCGGAGAGAGCGGCACGAGCGGACCCTCGTTGCCACGCTTGGAGGCATGCTCGGCCAATGTCTCGTCAAAGACCTCGCGCAGCAGCTCCTGAGCGCGCGGCAGGTTCTCGGGCGTCACGCGCTCCATGCCTTCCTGGGGCAGACGGGCGTGCAGATGCTCCAGCACGTCGTGGACAAAGTTGCCCTTCTCCATATTGCCAAAGCCGGCGTCGATCGACTGGGGCTTCACGCGGTACGAGACGAACCAGCATAGCGGGCAGGTCGAATAGGCCTCGATCTGCGAGGCAGACGTCAGGCGCGGCACCAGCGGCGCATCCTCGCCCTCGCCATCGCGACGGCGCAGGACCAGATACGGAATGGCTTCATCGCTCAGATGCTGAGGAGCTTCGCAGGTCACGCGCTCGCGCCTAAGACCTTCGCCTGCCGCGGGATCAAAGTCGGCGATGATATCGCCCTCGCCCACGCGCGTGGGCTTGGCAGCGCCAGCGGCCTCGGCATGTGCCCGCAGCTCTGTCCATACGGCTGCCGGGTAGCATTCGCGTGCCTGACGATCGTGCGTCACGCGGGCGAGCGCGACCGGACCGCTCGCCGCCTGCATCGCACGGCCAAAGCGCACGCGCAGCAGGGCGGCGGGCTCCAAAGACACGCCGTCGCGGCGCAGCTCGGCCGTCAACGTGGCAAGCGGGCCCTCTTCGTGCGAAAGCGGATAGCTGTCCAGGTCGACATCGGCAAACAGCACGGCATCGTAGCCGCCAGGACGCAGAACCGACGCATCGGCAAGCGACACGAAGCGCACTTGCGCCCGTGGCGTGCGATCGACCTCGTAGGTCTCGTAATCGTATGCGGTGCTACGCTTGTCCACCTTGGTGCGAACGTCGTCGAGCACGGGCACGGTCGCTGTCTGCGACACATCGAGCACGCGGGCTTCGTTCATAAGAATGTCGATGGCGTGGCGCAGTAGGGCCGTTTCAGCCTGGCGACGGGCCTGACCGTCGAGACCGCCAAACGCGCGATCGGGCAGCGCCTCGGCGGCGGCAAGCATGGCCTTGAGCGCCGTCACGGGCTTGTCGCGCCACAGCGCCTGGAACACGTCCGAGACCACGCACGGCACGTTCTTAAACCAGTTCTCGTCACTCGCCGCTTTACGCGCGCCCCTCACCTGGCCCTGAACGCTCTGCAGCAGGCTCTTGACGCCCGCGGTAGTCTTGCTGCGCGAGAGACGCATATTCTTGTCGAACGTGCGCGCGCTGGCGGCGTCGGCACCCGAAAGCGGGCTGTAAATCCAGTCGGTAAGCTCCGGAGCGGGCCACCACTCAGTCTTAGAAGCTGCCCCTTCGTCGGCGGCCTCCATACGCTCGATCAGGTTGGCGAGCGCCGTGAACTGCCTGCCCACAATGGATTGAGAAAACGCCGTGAACTCGGTCGTCTCGGCAGCAACGTGGCGCGCCGCCAAACGAGCGGCGAGCTCACCGAACAGCTGGGGTGCCCGGGCAGAAACAACGAGCACGCGCACGGGATCGGCGGGCGCGGAGGCGGCATCGTTGACATTGGACTCCTTGTGCGCTTTCACCATCTTATCGATGACGTCCGCATAGACACGGGCACGAGCATGGGGGCCGGCGACTTCCACAAAGGCAGGACGTACGACGGACTTTGGAGCAGTCGCGGGAGCGCCAGCATCCTCGTCCAGCGGCGCAACCTCAAACAGCACACCGCGGGCATCAAGGGCCGTGGCCAGCTCCTCACGCATCGCCGCTTGCTCGCGGGCGAGCAGCACGACAACCTCTCCCCCGTTGTTTGCCACGGCGGACAGCAGCTCGAGCAGGCTATACGTAAATGACGTGACGCCGCGCACGCAAACGGCGCGGGTGCACGCCGGCAGGCTGTCGGTCAAAGCGCCGGCCATAATGTCAGCTGCCTC